>JACRBM010000069.1 GCA_016219275.1 Chloroflexota bacterium | reverse complement strand
TTCGCTACGGGGCTATAGTACGCGGGCGAATTTCGCGTCCACGTAGGCAATTGTCCCGAATGCAATGAGGGATGGACGCCCGGCGGAACGCCCACCAAAGGCGATTTCAATCGCCCCTGTCGGTCGCCATGCTACACTGTCGAAAATTCGCGTAATTCGCGGATCAAGTGATGCTCTCAGAATGTCAGACCTGGCTTTTCGTTCACATGCAACTGAAACACGTCAGGGCGCGCGTAATGCCCGACAGCATCGAAATCGAATTTGCTCTGCGAGACGAGTGTGCGATCCAACTCGGCGTACAAAATTCCTTCTTGATCGAACAACGGTCCGGCAATCGCGCGACCCATCGGCGAAATGATCGCGCTGCCGCCGCGACACATCACGTCCGGCAGATTCGTCAACTCGTCGTAGCAGGGGAGATCAGTCGGGTACATCGCTTTGGCGACGAACTGATTGCAACCCAGGACGAAACAGCGTCCCTCCATCGCGATGTGGATGAGTGTGGCTTGCCAGGTGTCGCGCCCGTCTGCGGTTGGCGCGAGATAAATCTCGACACCTTTTTGGTACATCGCCGCGCGCGCGAGCGGCATATAATTTTCCCAACAAATCAGTCCGCCCACTTTGCCGAACTCGGTTTCGATAACGGTGAGCGTCGAACCGTCACCCTCGCCCCAGACGAGTCGCTCGCCGGCAGTCGGCTTGAGTTTGCGGTGTTTGCCGAGCAAGTGTCCGTCTGGCGCAAAATATACGAGTGTGCAATACAGCGTCCCACCCTCGCGCTCGATCACGCCGACGACGAGATACGCGTTCGCTTGCCGCGCCGCCTCGCCAAGTTGTTCCGTCGCGCGACTGGGAATATCCACCGCGTTTTCCCAGTAACGTTGCCACAAGCGCCGACCATCGGTCGTGCGATTGCCAATCGTGACGCCGAATGAAAACCCGCGCGGGTACGCGGGAATGAATGCTTCGGGAAAAAGAATCAGACGCGCGCCTTGCTCGGCTGCTTCGCGCGTAAGCAAACATGTTTTCTCGATGGTCGCGTCGCGGTCGAAAAGTACCGGCGCGGCTTGGACGACTGCAACTTGGATTGATGCTTGGTCTGGCATCCTCATTTTCCTCTTGCAAGGGAGCAGGGGCGCACGGGAGCAGAGGAGCATATTCCCATTCTCTCTTTTGCCCCCTTGCCCCCTTGCTCCCCTGCTCCTCTGCTCCCGTGATCCTACTTGGTTGCTTCAATCAAGATTCGCCACGCGTCCCCGCATCGCCTTGACCGCGCCGCGATGTTTTTTGCCTTCGATGCGTTTCGCTTTCGCCGCGCGACTCGGCTTGGTCTTGCGACGCGTTTTGGGTGGAATCGCGGCTTGACGAATGAGCGCGATCAAACGCGCGCGCGCGTCCGCGCGATTTTGTTCTTGCGTGCGAAATCGTTGTGCGGTGAGGATGAGTTCGCCGCGTTCGTTGATGCGATTGTGCGCGAGGCGCGTCAAACGTTCGCGCACATCGTCGGAGAGTGACGGCGAATGGCGCACGTCGAAACGCAGTTGCACCGCGGTCGCGACCTTGTTGACGTTTTGCCCGCCCGGTCCGGACGCGCGAATGAATTCTTCGTGGAGTTCGGTCTCGTCGAGCGAAATCGTGGAGGTGATAGGAATCATCGTTTGGTGTTTCGATTTTATCACAAAACGATGCAGAGGCAAACGACTTGCTTGCGAAGGATTGTTCGCCAAAATCCAGGTTTCTTCAAGAAACCTGGATTGTTGCTTGGCTCGAACATCATAAAGAAATTCAGAGCGAAGCAAAGGAACAGATTGTTGTGAACCGCGATGAATAGATTGTCGTGAACCGCGATGCTTTGCTTCGCTCCGCACGATGATTCTGACAGCGGGTCAAGCCCGGTGTCACGCCGGGCTTGCTGTGCCAGCAACTATTTCGTAAACGTCAGCGAACCTACACTGCTCAATGTGCCAGACATAGTGCGACTGTCCGCAGAGACGGTACCGTTGAAACTCACACCACCTGGGATATTTGCCGAGAACGAGATCGCGCCGGTATTCACGTTGATCGTTCCTTGCACTTCAAAGATTGAAGGCGCAGGGAGTACCCCGTGCGTCAACGTCCCAGCAACCTCGCACTGCGCGCTCGAACAACCGAGCGCTTCATTCAGTTGCACCGACCACACTCCAGCGTTCCAGGTGCCGGTGACATTGCGGCGCACGACGGGTACCTGGGTTGGCGGTGCTGGCGGAACTGGCGTTGGCGGAACTGGCGTCGGCTGGACAGGTTGATTCACCGAAACAGTCACTCTGGCTTGGCGCAACGTTGCTCCGCAGTACGCCGAGAGTGTGTACGTCGTCGTTTGTTGCGGCGAGACAACCTTGAAGCCGGGCGTGGTGATGCCGCCGATGCCTTGATCAATTTCGGCGCGATTCGCGTTGCCGACCAAGCCCCACATGAGCGTAGTGGATTGACCGCGATTGATCACGGCATGGTCTGCGTTAAAGTACTGAATCGTCGGGATGCATGCCGTCGGTTGCGGCAAGACCGTGACAATCGCAACTTTCAAGAACAAGTTCAAGGTCGCGCCGCTCTCATCTTTGATCTGCCAAATTCCCGAGTGTGAACCGCCAGTGGCTGGCGCGCCCATCGTTACGAGCAAATCAATCGTTTGTCCCGGCGCAACATTGTTCGCCAGGTTCATTGCGCGCAAACCGGTCATCGCTTCGCCGCTCGCGAACACGAGTTGATACTTGGTTGTCCACGTACACGTGCCGCCATTTTTCACGCGCCAAATTTTGTTGAACGATTGATTCGGCATCCATTGCGTACCATCGGGCACCGTCACGTCCGCGACGAATTGCGCCACGTTCGTGCAAGGTCCGGGTTGCGGCGGTTGCGTCGGCGCGGGCGGTGGCGTCGGTTGCGGATTTGGCGCGATGGTGGGAACTGGCGCGGCAGTCGGCGCGGGCGCTATCGTCGGAGCCGGCGCGGGTGCGACGTTCATCGCGATCGTCACCGGATCGCTATACATCGAATCCTGGTTCAACGAACGCACGGTCAGCGTATGCTGTCCCGCCGACGCGCGCCACGTCAACGGCGCCATAACCGTTTTTTGCGGCGGCGTAATGTTCGCTTCCGCAAGCATATCCGCACCCTCGGTCAGTTCGATCTCCGCGATGCCTTTGGCATCTATCGCCGAAACTTGCAACGTCACAATTTGACCGTCGGTCGGCGTACTGCTACTCATCGAAGTGACCGCAACCGTCGGTCGGCTCGATCCCCCGCCCCCGCCGCACGCGACGAGCGCAAACATCAACATAACGAGCACGAACCATTTCAAATTTTGGATTTTCATTTTACCTCCCTAACCCAAATCAATTTGCGAATTGCTCGATCAACCTTCGCAAGGTTGTGTTATCACTTTTTCGTAAAGGTGAGCGATCCAACTCCGCTCAACGCCCCGGACATGGTGCGGCTGTCTGCCGACACCGTACCGTTAAAGTTCTGTCCACCCGGCATCGTCACGCTCCACGA
Source organism: Chloroflexota bacterium (assembly GCA_016219275.1). Taxonomy (NCBI): domain Bacteria; kingdom Bacillati; phylum Chloroflexota; species Chloroflexota bacterium. The sequence goes on along the minus strand of JACRBM010000069.1, from coordinate 47,222 downwards.
CACGACGCCGTTGTTCGTATTGAGATGACCGCTGACCGCGTGAATTTCCGGCGCGGGCAAAACCGCTTTCATCAACTGGCCGGCGACGGCGCACTCGGTGGTACACCCAATCGCTTCGTTCAACGTAAGTTGATAATCACCCGCGACCCAGGTACCGTTGATATTGCGGCGCACGACCGGGACGGGTGTGGGTGGAATCGGAGTGGGCGGCGCCGGCGTCGGTGGAGGCGCGGGCGCTTTGATCTCGCCGACAATCGTCGCCGAGCGCGTCGTTTGTCCGTACACATCTTCCGCCACCGCGTAGATTTCAACTCTGCCTGCGCCAGGTCGCCAATCGAACTGACCCAGGATTTCGCTCGTCGCGCCGGGCGAAGTTTGTTGCGCCAACTGTACGCCATTGCCAAAGAGCGTGATGTGATGCAAACTATTCGCGCCGCGCGCGCGGAACGCAATGTGGACTGGCACGAGTGTCGAGCCGACAAAGCCATTGCTGGGTTCGAGCACCTGGGCTTCGGGTGCCGCGGGCTTGGGATCGGCGCAGCTATTCGTGAACGATGCTTGGTTCGAGCTGAGTGAGTTTGGCGAAAGGATCATCAACTGTGCCGACTGTCCGCCTTTCGAACCCCACTGCGCTTGATAACCGGGGAGCGCGAACGCGCCCGCGCTCGGCGCATTGAACGACATCACCGGCGAAGGCGACGTACTCCCGGAGCCGACCCAGCGATATGTGATCGTCCCAGCATCGTTCGTCGTGATATTGCCGGCGTAGGTGAAGGTGCCAGGACACGATCCCGTCCAATTCGAGGGATTCACCGTCGCGGTTGCGCCCGTCACGCGGAATGCCGGTTTGGGCGTGGGCGGAATCGGCGTTGGCGTCGGCGGCGTAGCTTGGACGTACACCGTCACGTTCGCGTTCGATGGGGTCGTACCGCAATACGCGGTGAGCACGAACGTCGTCGTGTGGTCCACCACAACCTGGAACGACCCAGGCGCAGTCACCGCGCCGACGCCAGGGTCAATGCGGATCGCGGTTGCGTTGCTGACCGCGCCCCAGTTCAGCGCGATGAGTGTGTGCGGCGCGATGGTCGTTGCCGATGCGGTGAACGATGCGATTTGCGGATTGCCGGTACACGCGGGCGGCGTCGGTTGCGGCGTGATCACGTTGATGCGCGCGTCGAGCAACGCGCCGAAGAACGCGCCGCTGTCGCCGCGCAGTTGCCAACGCCCGGCGTGCGGTCCCGCAACGTTGGGTGCGGTCATCGGCACGATCAAATCAGCTGTCGCGCCCGGCGCGGTGTACGGCACTGAAATCGTATTACGCGTGGACATGGCTTCGCCGCTCACGAAGACGAATTGATAATTCTCACTCCAGGGACAGGCGCCATTGTTCATCACGCGCCAAATTTTGTTGAACGCCTGACCGGGCGTAAGCGGTGTGCCATCGGGCACGGTGATATCGGTAAGAAAAGTCGCGTTGTTCGCGCAAGGTCCGGGCGGCGCTTCGGTGGGTGACGGTATCGCGGTTGGCATCGGTGGCATGGGCGTGGGATTGGTTACTGCGACATTGACGCGCACCATCGCCGGATCGCTGACGATGCCATGTGCGTTGTACGCGCGCACGCTCAGTGTGTGTTGACCCGGCTTCGCCTGCCATGCTTGCTCGACGACGAATGATTTTTGTGGAATGGAAACATTCTCCAACTTGACCACTGCGTCGTCCACGCGCAATTCAACGCGCACAACGCCGTTTGAATCGGTAGACGTAGATCGGACAATCACGTTTTGTTCTTCGCTCAATTGCGCGCCACTCGCCGGCGCGCCCAAGGTGATCGTCGGTTTGCTCGGCGCGCCGAACGCGACGAAAACAATCCCGGCGGCGAGCAACGCGGCGAGCGTCAACAATCCCACGACGATCCAAATCCATTTGCGAGTTTCCGGATCCATAAATGCTCTCTCTCTTTTGCCGCATCTCTGGCGAAGGTCAGAACGATTCCAAATCGCTCAAGATGGCTTGACGAAGTTGCTCGTCGAGAAATCCCTTGAGCAAGGCGTGATTTGCGCCGGCGGACAAACACAACTGGCGCTGGCGCATATTCTCGACGAGTGCGACGATTTGAATATGCGGTTTCTCGGTGCGCGCTTGATACACCAGTCCCAGCATTTCGCTTTCGGATAAATCCGCATCCACGATCACCAGCGTCAGCTTATGGGAGCAAATCACATGAAAAGCCGCGAGCGCGTCATCGGCGAGCACGATGTCGTGAATGTGTGGAATCGTGCGGAGATACGATTGCAGCGAGTTACGCATGATTCCCGGTTTGGCAGCAACTAGTACGATAGCAGGTTGTTTGGTCGAGGACATCATCTCACGCTCATTCACTCTTCGCAGGTCTAGCGCGAGTGTAACCGATTGCGTTTCAAAATACATCTATCAACAGATAGAAAAATATCTCAACGAAACGCGTACTTTGAGTTCAACAAAATAAATCCCCACCGACCCTCCCCCGTTCGCCACGCTTCGCGTCAGGCGAATGGGGGAGGGAGAATTGTTCCCTCCCCTGCGATAGCGGGGGCGGGTTAGGGTGGGGGTCGGTGGGGGTTGGTGTTTTGCCTAATCCGCCAAATTCAAGTACAGTATCGTCAAGAGAGGTGATGCGAATGCAAGTCCGCAATCTTTTCGCGCAGTTAACCCAGCCCTTCGAATCCGGCGATTTGAACGAAATGCGGCGCGGCATGATTTTTGAAATCGCCGTAGTGATTTTTGTGCTGGCATGGTTTTTCCTCGTGAGTGCCTACGACCATCCGGAACAACTTGCCGTTGCGTTTCTCTTGCTGGCATGTTCGCTCGGCAGTATCTGGTTGCGCCAGGACCATTACTCGCTCGCGTTGCCCTGGCTCGTCGCAACACTACTTGCCGCGCTCGCCGTACAAAAATGGATTTATCCGGCAAGCGACGCACAATACTATTTTCCGATCGTCGTCGTCGTGTCGAGCTTGCTCGTGTCCGGCATCAACGTGTTCATCGTCGCCGCGGTCGCGAGCGCGACGGTGCTTGGCATCGCGCACGCACAAGGCGCGGACTGGTTCGATAACAAACAAGTTGTCGCACCGATTGCGCTGACCTTGATGACCGCGTCCGCCGCCTGGATCGGTTCGCATCAAATTCACCTCGCGCTCGATTGGATGCGTAAGAGTTATGCCCGCGCCAGCGAACTGCTCGAACAATTGCGCGATGAACGTGCATCGCTCGCGCGCACGTTGAGGATGTTGGAAGACGCGTACCTGCGAATCGAAAAAATGAATTACGCGCTCATCGAAGCGCGGAGCGGCGCAGAAACTGCGCGCCAGTTGAAAGCCGAATTTGCCGCGAACATCAGCCACGAGTTACGCACGCCGCTCAACCTGATCATCGGTTTCAGCGAGACGATGGCAAACGCGCCGGAAACGTACGGCGGCGTCGCGTGGTCGCCCGCGTTGCGCGGCGACATCGAGCAGATTTACCAGAGCAGTCGCCACCTCGCCTCGCTGATTGACGACATTCTCGATCTCTCCGCGCTCGAAGCGCAGCGCCTGGGCTTGATCTTGCAAGACGCCGCGCTAGAAGAAGTGATTGACGGCGCGGTTGCGTTGATGCACGATTTGTACCACGCGAAGAATTTGGACTTGAACGTCGAATGCGACCCAGGTTTGCCGCGCGTGCGGATGGATGTGACGCGCGTGCGGCAGGTGTTGATCAATCTGTTGACGAATGCCAGTCGCTTTACGTATCATGGCGGTGTCACGATTCGCGCCCAACGCATCGGCGACGATATTCGCATCGCGGTGCGCGACACCGGCATGGGCATTGCATCACAGGACATTCCCAAAGTGTTCGAGGAATTTGGACAGGTGGATGGTTCGACGACGCGCCAACACGAAGGCAGTGGATTGGGTGTGCCGTTGAGCAAACGGCTCGTGGAATCGCACGGCGGGCAGATGTGGTTGGAGAGTCAACCCGGCATTGGCACGACGTTTTACTTTACGCTGCCGATCATGCCGTCGGGAAGCGTGGGGCGTGTCACGACCACGACGCGCGCGACGCGCGCGACTTATCGCAAGGCAGTGCTCGTTTACGAACCCGACCCGGTATTGTTGCGAACGTTGCGCCGGCAGTTGAGCAACTATGACGTGCTCGCGCTCGGCGATCACGACGACGCGCGCGCATTGGTCGCGGAACATCAACCGATCGCGTTGATCGCGAACGCGCAAGAGACGCGCACGTTTACCGTGCCGGACGATTTGCCGATTCTGCGCGTCGCCTTGTCCGGAAACGTACGCGCCGCGCAGGCGCTCGGCGTGCAGGACTATCTCATCAAGCCGGTGTTGCGCGAGCAATTGCTCGAGGCAATCGCGAACATGGAACGCACGGCGAGAAACGTGCTGATTGTGGACGACGACCCGCAAATCGTGGAACTGCTGGCGCGCATGTTGCAATCGGCGGAGGAAAACTATCGTCCGATCAAATCGTTCGGGGGCGAGGACGCATTAACGCGCTTGCGGAACGAGTCCGTGGATTTGGTCTTGCTCGATCTGCAAATGCCGGAGATGAACGGGATGGCATTGCTCCGCGAGATGAAAAACGACCCAGGGTTGGCAAACGTGCCGGTGATTGTCGTGAGCGCGCAACAACCCGAGGCGACACACCCGGAGGGTGGCTTGCGCGTCGAGTTGTCGCGCCAGTCCGATGCATCTACGACCGAGACGCTGAGTTATCTGCAGGCATTGTTGGCGACTCTGCCGCTGCGCGGTCTGCCGACGACAACAGACGCGCCAGCGTAGTCGCCAACTCGTTGCGGTCTACCGGTTTTTTGAGGTACGCGCGCGCGCCGAGCGCGAACGCGAGTTGCGGTTCTTTGAGCACGGAGCAAATCACGACGGGGATGCGCGCGGTTGCGGGGTCGCTCGTCAGCGCGCGCAACACTTGCCAGCCATCCACGTTCGGCATCATCACGTCGAGCGTGATCACATCGGGACGCGTCGCCGCCAATTGCAACGCGGTTTGACCGTTGTACGCGTGCAAAAGTTCATAGTGCTGCGGCGTGAGGTAGCGCTCGAACAAGGTATGCAACGCCGCATTGTCGTCAATCATCAACACGCGCGGCTGGCTCGCGCGCGGCAACGTCAACGCAATTTCGGTGCGCCCCTCGGCAAGCTGGCGCGCCGCCAGTTGAATGCCGAGTTGTTGGCAAATTACCTGCGCGAGTCGCCAGTTTGCTTCTCGTTCAAACATCCGTGGCGTCTCGCTTTGCAAAACGAGATGTGTTTCTTTGCTCTCCTCACGCGCATCCAGGGTCAGCGTGCCCGGCGCGCGCGCCAACACACGCAGGACGTGGAACAACGCTTGGCGCGTCAACGTCGCATCCACGTACACCGGCGCGAGGCGCGCGGGCAAATCGTTCTGCGCGCGGATGCCGCGTTCGGCGAATAACGGCTGGCACATCCACAGCGTATCGTCCACCAAGGTTTGCACCGCGCAATTTTGACGCGAGATGTGCCACTCGTTCAGCTCCCGCTCCAGGGCTTGCGTTTCATCCGGCGCCGACGCCGGCAAGGCGACCCGTTTCTCCCACAGCGCCGTTGCAACCGCGTCCAGACCCTTGTGAAGCTCGCGTTGCAATTGCCGCAGACTGATGCCGAGTTCGCTCTCCACTTCGCCGTGACTCAAACCCTGCACGTAGCGATAACGCAACGCGAGATAACTGCGCCATTCCGGCGAACCGGCGGGCGATCCTTCTGGCGGACGCAACGCTTCAATCGCCTCTTTCAACAGCCCGCGCAGTTTTTGTGCGCGCGTCAAACGGCTATCGGCGGGTTGATTGGGAAACTGTAACAACAGCGGGTGCGTTTCGAGATAGGCGGTATCGTACAGATGCTCTAGCGCATCTCTAACTTGTTTGCGAAAATTGTCGAGTTCCATACTTGAGTACACACTATGGCGCATTCTTGGCGCATTGTTGGCGTGCGCGCCAGTTCATATCGTTTATAATCAACCTGCTACGATTCTAACATCGGCTAAACTGCTTGTCAAAGCACGACGAGGTGTGTATGAGTGAATATGCTTTGAAACCGGCTTCGCGCGAACTCGCGATGGTGCCAACCGACGCGTTATCCATCCGCTTCAAACGCCTCGCGCGCGCGATGTGGAAGCATCGCTGGTTGTATCTGCTGCTCATTCCCCCGCTCGCCTACTATGTGATCTTCCGGTACATCCCCATCTACAACGCGCAAATCGCGTTCAAAGATTTTCGTCCCCTCCTCGGCGTCGAAGCGAGTCCGTGGATCGGGTTTCAGCATTTCGAGACTTTTTTTAATTCGTTCTATTTTAGTCAGTTGCTCGTCAACACTGTTTTCTTCAGCACTGCCAAACTCATTCTCGGCTTGCCCATCGCGATCGTGCTTGCCATCGCGATTCACGAATCGCGATTCATGTTCTTCCGCTCGCTGGTGCAAACCATCACGTATCTGCCGCATTTCATATCGTGGGTGATTATGTTTGGGCTGATGCTCTCATTGTTTTCCCCCGGCAACGGCATGATCAATGAAGCCATCAAAGCCGCGGGCGGTCAACCGATTTCGTTTCTCACATCGCCGGATTGGTTCCGCCAGATCGTCATTGGTTCCGATATCTGGAAAGAAACCGGCTGGAGCACGATCCTCTATCTTGCCGCGCTGCTCGGCATCAACCCCGACTTGTACGAGGCGGCGGAAGTGGATGGCGCTTCGCGCTGGCGACGCATTTGGCATATCTCGATCCCAGGCATCGTTCCGGTGATCGTGCTCATTACACTCCTGCGGATCGGCAATATCCTCGACGCCGGGTTCGGTCAGCTCTTTGTGTTGTACTCGGTGCCGGTGTACAGCGTCGGCGACATCATTGACACCTGGGTCTATCGGAGCGGCATTCTGGACTTTCAATTCAGTCTGGCGACCGCAGTTGGTCTGTTCAAGGGCGTGTTCGGTTTGATCTTGATTGTCACTGCAAATCGCGCCGCCAAGCGGATGGCAAACCAGAGTCTATTCTAGCAAGGACGCAGGATGCAGAATCAAGGCGATTGTTGTTCATCCTTCATCCCCCCGCGTTCATTCTTTAGGAGTGAATATGTTCCGCATTAGTGGTCGTGAAGACCGAGGTTTTCAATTGCTCGTCAACGGATTTCTACTGGTCGTCTTACTGATCATCATCGTCCCATTGTGGCGCGTGATCATGTCTTCGGTTACACCATTAGAAGTTTTCAATCGCGGCGGGGTGCCCATGTTTCAATGGCCCTGGGAGTGGTCGTTGGGCGCGTACGAACAGATGCTGACGCATCCGACCTTTCCGCGCGCGACGCTCAATAGCATTATTATCACCATCACCGGCACCACGCTTTCGCTCGTGCTCACCGTGCCGCTGGCGTTCGCGCTTTCCACGCGCACCCTGCCGGGGCGGAATCTCATCATCGCACTGATCCTCTTCACCTTTTTGTTTCACGTCGGTTTGGTCCCGGTCTATTTGCTCGTCGCGCGAACGCTGGGCTGGATCAACAATATTCTCGCCATCATCGTGCCGCCCGCCATCGGCGTGACGAATGTGCTCGTGATGAAAAGTTTTTTCGAGGGTATTCCGGACGAAATCAAAGAAGCCGCGCGCATTGACGGCGCGAACGACTTGCAAGTCTTGTTGCAGGTCATCCTGCCGTTGTCCAAACCGATCCTGCTCACAATTGGTTTGTTCTACGCCGTTCAATATTGGAACGAATTCTTCACACCCATCCTATACCTGAACGATTCGAACTTGACGCCGTTGCCCGTCCTCCTCCGCAACATTCTCGTTGGGACGAGTTTCAGCGAGTACGTAGATTACGACGTCACGCGCGCCGCGTCCATCGAATCGCTCAAGTCCGCCGCCGTCTTGCTCACGATGCTGCCCATGGTCGCGGTCTATCCCTGGATTCAGCGTTACTTTACCAAGGGGACCCTGGTCGGCAGTGTGAAAGAATGAATTCACTTGTCGCGTGAAGAGAGGAGTTTGATTGTCGCGCGTTGATCAACCCAACCACAATTATGTGTTTCCCAAGATACCAAACGATTCGAGGAGGAATTCGATGAGTCAGAAAATCATGTTCATCAGAATGGCGTTGGTCGCGCTTGCCATCGTGGCGCTGACGGCGTGTGTCGCGCCAACAGCCGAACCGACCAAAGCGCCGCCTGCGGCTGCCCCGACGACAGGTGCGTCCGGCGCAACAGCGCCTGCCGCGACCAAAGCGCCAGCGCCGACCGCCGCGCCGCCGACACCGGCGGCGACTAAGCCCGTTGACATCGAACTGTGGGCGCAGGCAACCACGACCCAGGCAGGTCCGCCCCCAGAAAGCTGGGTCGGTTACAAGACGATCCGCGAAAAACTAAACATCAATCTCAAGTACGTGATCATTCCCACCGGCGCAGACGGCGAAACCAAGCTCAACGCCGCCGCCGCCGCGAATGCTTTGCCCGATTTCTTTCAGACCGCCAGTACTTCGAGCGAACGCAACAAGTGCATCGAACTGAACAAGCAGGGTTTGATCGCGCCGATTGACGACGTGCTGAAGGCAATGCCCAATCGCGTCAAGACGCACTATGACTCTGCCTCGCTCGCCTTGACCAAAGTTGATGGCAAACAAATGTGTACCGTCGAAGTGCCCAATCTGCCCCGCCGCGAGGGTCTTGTCATTCGCAAAGATTGGCTCGACAAGTTGGGACTCAAAGCGCCGACGACGATTGACGAGTTGCTCGTCGTTGCCAAAGCATTCACCGAAAAGGATCCGGACGGCAACGGCAAGAACGATACGTACGGACTCGGCGGCTACTGGGATTCCGGGACGTGGGGACTGGGCAATCGGTTCGACTTTTTCGTCGGCGCGTATGGCTTGCCCGACTTGTGGAACTTTGCCAACCCGGACAAGTTCGGGCTGAACGTGCGCGACCCAGACTTTCCCAAGGCGCTCGCGGCGTTCAAACAATTTGTGGACGCCAAAGTGATTGATCCAGACTGGGCGACGATCAATCGCGACGAATTCCGCATTCGTCACGCCCAGGGTCGGTATGGTATCATGTGGGAAGATTTCGCGGCGCTCGCCAATCAACCCAACTACGTCAAGTTCGACGCCAACTTTCCCACCGGCGAATGGGCGCCGCTACCCGCGCTCAAAGGACCGACCGGGAAAAAATCGTACTATGACGCGTATGGCGCGATCGGCAGTATCTTTGCCATGTCCAAAAAAGCCGCCGATGCCGGCAAAGGTCCCGCCATCGCCAAGTTGCTCGAATGGATGGCGTCGCCGGAGGGCTACTATCTGAATGGTTTTGGCGTGGAAGGCGTCAACTACAAATTGGACAAGGATGGCGTGGTGACGACCGAAGGTCTGCCCGACCCCAAGTTGGCATGGAATGCCGAAGCCACGCAGAACCTGACCCAAATGCGGAATCAATTGATCTACGTCAACGATCCAAAAGAGGTGCAAGCGCGCTACGTGGATTTCAAGAGCAAGAACGGTCGCACGATTTCACCCATGTCATTCTACCAGTTCTTCTCGAGCCAACCGTGGACCGATTCCAAGCCAGATAAATTGATCACGTTCCCGGCGAACCGCGCGGACCTCAAGCGCTTTTACGATGAAAACATCCTGGGATTCGTCCTGGGAACCAAGCCGCTGACCGATCAGTCCTGGGCAGACTTTCTCAAGGGTCTGGACAGTCTGGGCGCTGCCAAGTGGGAAGCCGAAGCCAAGAAGACTTTGCAAGACGCGGGATACGCGGTAAAATAATCATGGATTGTGCGGCGAGATGTTTGTAGGGTAGAATCCAGGTTTCTCGCCTTCGGCGGAAACCTGGATTCTGTCGCCGCGAAAACGATAGATCATCGAGCATTGAGCGTTGGAAGCATTCTAACGCTCCATGCTCAATTTGCTATCCAATATGTACCTAAACTCAAAACCGCTCGAACTCAAGATCGCGTACATCGGCGGCGGCAGTCGTCAGTGGGCGCGCAAGTTGATGTACGATCTCGCGCTCTGCCCCGACCTGGCGGGGCAGGTCGCGCTGTACGATCTTGATCTCGAATCGGCGCGACTGAATGAGGAATTCGGTAACTGGCTGCACGCTTCGCGACAGCCCGGCGTTGTCTCGCGCTGGCATTACACGGCGATTGCCACGCTCGAAGAAACGTTGCGCGGCGCGGATTTCGTCGTGCTTTCGATTCAGCCCGGCTCGCTGGAAGTGATGGGCGAAGAAATCGCGATTGCCGAACGCTACGACATGTTCTTCCCGGTCGGCGACACGACCGGCGCGCCCGGGCTCGTGCGCGGTCTGCGCTCCGCGCTCATCTACGCCGATTTCGCGCGCGCCATTGCCGCGCAGTGTCCAAATGCCTGGGTCATCAATTACACGAATCCGATGACGATCTGCACGCGCACGCTCACGCGCGTCGAACCCAGGTTGAACGTGTTCGGTTGTTGCCACGAAGTGTTCGGCACGCAACATCTGCTTGCCTCACTCGTAGAAAAGTATCTCGGTGTTTCGCCGATGCCCGCGCGCCAGGAAATTCAAGTCAACGTTGCCGGCATCAACCATTTTACGTGGATTGATCGCGCGTTCTATCGCGACCTGGACTTGCTCGCGCTCGTGCGGCGACACATCGCCGAACCCGGCGTGCTCCGCGAGTACACGCGCGCCGAGGTCGAAAGTTGGAACGATTGGTTCCGCAGCGCGCATCAAATCAAATTCGAATTGTTCAAACGCTACGGACTGCTCGGCGCGGCGGGCGACCGCCACCTCGCCGAATTTTTACCGGGATTCACGCGCTCGCCCGAAGAACTGTTTCGCTGGGGCGTGATTCGCACGCCCGTGTCCGGTTATCGCATCGAACGTTGGCGCGACGCGCCGCAACAAACGCGCGAGGTGATGACCGGACGCGTGCCGCTCGCGCTCGATGCGTCCGGCGAAGAAGGCGTCGCGCAAATGCGCGCGTTGCTTGGGCTTGGCGATTTGGTGACAAATGTGAACATTGAGAACGTGGGGCAAATTTCCAATTTGCCTTTGCGCGCGGTTGTGGAAACCAACGCGCGCTTTTCGCGCGATCAAGTGCAACCCGTAGTCGCGGGCGCGCTGCCGCCCGGCGTCCACGCGCTCGTCGCGCAACATGTGGCGGATCAAGAGATGATCGTCGAAGCGGCATTGTCGCGCGATAAAGACCTTGCGTTCCAAGCCGTGCTCAACGATCCGACCAATCGTTTGCCGCTGGACGAAACCTGGGAGATGTTTGGCGAGATGTTGCAAGCCAGCCGCGCGTTTTTGCCGGGTTGGGATATTTAATCGCAGACGACCGACCCCATCCTTCCCTCCCCTTGGCAAGGGGAGGGTAAGGGCGGGGTATTTTCGAAGGAGAAGCAATGACTCAACGATGGTCTGTACGAATGGCAGATTCGACGATGGCGCGCTTTGACGCGCTCGCCGACGAGTGGAATTATCAATGGGGTCTCGTGCTGAGAGGTTTCGAGCAAGTGTGGCGCGCGACCGGCGATGATAAATATTTCGCGTACATGCAATCCAACATTGATCGCTTTGTGCAACCTGATGGCACGATTCGCGGTTACCACGTCGAAGAGTACAACGTGGACCGGCTCAACACTGGCAAGGTGTTGTTTCCGCTCTACGAAAAAACCGGCGACGCGAAATACAAACGCGCGCTCGATCTCCTCCGCGCACAACTCGACACGCACCCACGCACCAACTCGCGCGGTTTTTGGCACAAGCAAATCTACCCGTACCAAATGTGGCTCGACGGTTTGTACATGGCAACCGCGTTTTGGGCGCAGTACGAATCCAGCTTTGCGAGCCAGCGGGCGGAGGCGGCGCACCGACCGAACCACACGCTCGCGCCCTGGGATGACATCGCGCACCAATTCGTCTTGATCGAGGCGCACACGCGCGATCCGCAAACCGGTTTGCTCTACCACGCCTGGAACGAAAGCAAACAGCAACTCTGGGCAAACCCGCAAACCGGGTGTTCCTCCTATTTCTGGGGACGCGCCATCGGTTGGTACGTGATGGCGTTGGTGGATGTGCTCGGCTACATGCCGAGCGATCATCCCACGCGCGCGCTCTTGCTTGCGATTCTCACGCGCACCCTCGAAGCGGTGATGCGCGTCCAAGACCCAGCCACCGGCGTGTGGTATCAAATTCTCGATCAAGGCACGCGTGCCGGCAATTACCTCGAATCATCGGGGTCATGCATGTTCGTGTGCGCGATGGCAAGTGGCGCGCGCTTGGGCTATCTCAATGCGGAGTACGCACGCGTCGCGCAACGTGCGTTCGAAGGCATCGTCCAGCAATTCGTCACGACGAATGACGACGGCACGATCAATCTCACGCACACGTGCCGCAGCGCGGGCTTGGGCGGCACGCCGTACCGCGACGGTTCGTTCGAGTACTATATCAACGAACCTATCGTGACGAACAACCATCACGGCGTCGGCGCGTTTATTTTGGCGAGCGCGGAAATCGAAAAACTGGGATAACCATGATGCCAACCTTTGATGCAATCGTGGATGCCGCGTACACTGGCGCAGAGGGCGCGCGCGTGAACGGGGTCAAAACATTCGCGCGGATCGCGAGTGCGTTGAACGATGCGCCGAGCAACGCGACCCAGCCATACCTCATCGTCATCAAGGCCGGACGCTATTACGAAAAACTCGACATCACGAAACCGTTCATCACCTGGCTCGGCGAGGATCGCGCTAAAACCATCGTCACGTTCGATGTTGCTTCGGACACGAAAAGACCGGACGGCACAACCTACGGCACGTACGACAGCGGCACGGTGATCGTGCGCGCGAGCGATTTTCGCGCCGAGAACTTGACGATTGAGAACGGCTTTGATTATCCGGCGAACGCCGCCAAAGCGAACGACGATCCGACACGCTTTGCCAATCCACAAGCAGTCGCGCTCAAGACCGACAAGGGTAGCGACCGCGCCTTTTTCAAAAACATCAACCTGGTCGGTTATCAAGACACGTTGTTCGTCAATTCGGGCAGGCAATATTTTTGCCAGTGTGCGATCAGCGGGCACGTAGATTTTATTTTCGGCGCGGGGCAAGCCGTGTTCGACGATTGCGAGATTGTCTCGCGCGACCGCGGCAGCACAACCAACAATGGCTACATCACCGCCGCAAGTACTTCGCTTGATCAACCGTTCGGATTCTTGTTCATCCAGTGTCGACTGAGAAAAGAAACGCCGGCGATGGCGGACGCTTCGGTGACACTGGGTCGTCCCTGGCATCCGACGACTAATTTGCCGGATGGCACACGCGCCGCTGATCCAAACGCGGTCGGTCATGTCGCGTTCATCAATTGCTGGATGGATTCACACGTCGCTGCCAAGGGTTGGGATTCGATGACCGGCAAAGACAAGGATGGCAACACCCTGACCTTCCTCCCCGCCGATTCGCGCTTTTACGAATGCGGCACGACCGGACCCGGCGCGATCAAGAGCGACACACGTCGGCTGTTATCGGAGAGCCAATCTCAAAAGTATACGATCTCGAATGTTCTGAATGGCTGGAATCCCAGCAAATAAAATCCAATGGAGGAGAAAGATGAAAGACCAAAAGTTTTTTGCATTACTTGGCATCGTCGTCTTGCTTGTTGTGATGGTGGCGTGTACCGCGCCGGCAACTCCTACACCGGCGCCCACGGTCGCGCCCAAGCCGACCGATGTACCAACGGCGGTACCCAAGCCAACCGAAGCGCCGAAACCAACTGTCGCGCCCACGGTCGCGCCGACCACCGCGCCCACTGCCGCGCCGACGGTTGCCAAGCGCGATCTCGGACGCGAAAAACTCGCGGCGAATGATGGCTGGGCAGCGGAGGGTAAAGGAACGTCCGGCGGAGCGGATGCCGCGACGAGCCAGGTCTACACGGTGAAGAACCGAAAAGAATTGATCGCCGCGCTCAACGATGGCAAGTACCCCGCGCCTTCGACGACGCCGTCGAATGTCGCCAAGATCATCTATGTTGATGGTACGATTGACCTGAACGTGGACGACAATAACAAATCGTTGACGTGTCAGGACTACCAACGCGATAGTTTCACTCAAAAAGATTACAACGCGGCGTTTGATCCGGCGACGTGGGGTCGCAAAGCCGTGACGGGCACTCTCGAAACCGCGCGGGTGGCTTCGCAAAAAACGCAGGAAGAACGCGTGCGCGTGCGCGTCGGCTCGAACACGACCATCGTCGGCGTTGGGCAAAAGGCGACGATTCGCGGCGTGTGGTTCGATGTGCGCGGCGCCGCGACGGCGCCACTCAGTAATATCATCATTCGCAATATCACGTTCCAGGATACCTTTGACTGCTTCCCGCAATGGGATCCGACCGACGGCGCGGATGGAAACTGGAACTCGGTGTACGATTCTGTCTCACTGCGATTCGTGGATCATGTCTGGGTAGACCACAACACGTTCGAAGATGTGGAAACCGCCGACGGCAAAGCCCCCACATATTTTGGTCGCCACTTTGAAATGCACGATGGGACCGTAGATATCACCAACGCCGCCGATCTCGTGACCCTTTCCTGGAATCGCTTCCTGAATCACGACAAGACCATGCTGATCGGTTCGTCCGACACCGGCGCAACGGCGACCGGTGACAAAGGCAAGTTGCGCGTGACGATCCATCACAACTTTTTCGACGGCACGGGGCAACGCACGCCGCGCGTCCGCTTTGGTCAGGTTCACGTTTACAACAACTATTACAAGATCGTGAACAATTCCAAGTATGGATATAGTTGGGGTGTCGGCATCGAATCGCAGATTTACGCCGAGAACAATTATTTCAAGACCGATGCTCAAGTTGCGCTGGATAAAGTCATCGGCAACTACAAAGGCACGATGATTTACACCTCCGGCACGCGCGTGAACGACAAGGACGTTGACCTGCTCGCCGCGCACAACGCCGCGAACGATCCGGATATCGCCGGCAAAGTGGAATGGAAACCGACCCTGGTCGTCAAGGTTGAGCCGGTCGAAACCGTGGTCTCTACCGTCGAGAGCGGTGCGGGTCCAATCAGCTGGTAGGCTTGCCGGTTTGTATCTCCTTCGCAAGCGAGAAAAAACCAGGTTTCTCCAAGAAACCTGGTTTTTGGCATAAGAAAAAATAAGAGCCAAGAAAAAATCCAGGTTTCTTCAGGAAACCTGGATTTTGCCAAAGGCATTGTTCGAGAGGAAAGACTTGATGAGTCAACCTTCGGATTTGCAAAGCCAAGACCAGGCACGTCTGAATGCGGTGATCGAATTCGCGAATAATGTTTTGCGGCACGGACGCGATACATACCGCGCGACCCCCACACCCTTGTTCGCGGATGGCATCAACACGTTTACCGGCGAGCACGTGCGCTGGCGCACCCGCGGCAAAGCGCCGGTCATTTCCGATCTCGCATGTCAGCAGAATTTGTTCCGCACGTTCACTGCCCTGACCAATCTCACCGGCGACAACCAGTACCAGGACGCCGCGCAAGCCGCCATCGCGTATCACTTTGAACATCTCCTCGATTCGAGCGGTTTGCTGCAATGGGGCGACCACCGGTTCATTGATCTGGAAACGTTGCAAATGACGGGACCCGAACAAAAGGGACTGGTGCACGAACTCAAAGGCGCATTCCCATTTTACGATTTGATGTACCAGGTCAACCCAGACGCGACGGTGAAATACATCCACGCGTTTTGGAACGCGCACATTTTGGACTGGGATAATTTTTTCGTCAGCCGTCATGGCAAGTATGGATTGCCGGTCAGCGATGCGTGGACACACTCGATGAGGGATTTGCCGCCGTTCCGCGAATCGCCTGGTCTATCGTTCATCAACACCGGCAGCGATTTGATTTACGCGGCGGGCACGCTGTATCGCTTGACCCAGGATCAGCGCGCACTGGACTGGGCAAAATATCTCGCGCAACAGTACGTCCTCGCGCGTCATCCCAAAACCGGCTTGGGCGCGTATCAATTTACGCAACCGAAAAGACCCAGGAACCGACGGATGACACGATTACGTCTTCCTGGTTCGGCGACCGCGCGCAACGACAATTCGGTCCCGAGTTCGGCGCGATGGCGCTTGAAGCGAATATGTTGCTCTCTAGTCGGCAGACCGGTTTCCTCTACGGCAAGAACGCGCTGATGCAAATGCAACTCGCGCGCGAACTAGGCGCGGCGGCAAGCGATCTCCTCGAATGGACGCGCCAGGGCTTACGCAGTTTCGCGACTCACGCCTACATTCCGGCGACGAACATGTTCAAGCCCATGTTTACCGACGGCACCGACCTCTCCGATTACGCGCTCAAGCGGCGCGGCTATTATGATCGCGAAGGTCCCGTGCTCAAGCAGTACCCCGCGACGCCGAAATTCTTGTTGGCGTACGTGCGCGGATTTTTGGCGACGGGCGACGAAATGTTGTGGCAGACCGCGCGCAATATCGCGCAAGCAAACGGGCTTGGCGACCTGGGTTCTGCGCCGGGCAATGCCGTCAACCTCAATCTCGACGCGGACCGTGCGGATGCACACGCGTTGTTCGTCCTGCTCGATCTCTATCACGCCACCGCAGATCCCGCGTACTTGCAACTGGGTCGGCGCATCGGCAGCCAAATCGTCAAGACATATTTTCATCGCGGGTATTTCACGCTTGGCGCAACGTATATCCACGCGCAATTCGATCTGATCGAACCGTTTGCGTTGCTCGCGCTCCAAGCCGCGCTGGACGACAAGGCAGATGCGGTCCCAAGTTTTATGGATGGCGGCGCGTATGTGGACGGCGGTTATGAATTTCCCGATGGCACGATCAAAGGCGTGACCGATCAGTACATCTACACGATGCAAACATCATAGATCACGCGCTCAATTTTGGGACGCAGATCGCTTCGCGCGCGGATGAACGCGGATATTTTTTTCTTATACTTGTTACACAAAGGAGACGGTAAAGATGTTTCAAGCATCAACGTTGTTCAACGCGCGCGAGTACGGCGCGCTGGGCGATGGCGCAACGAACGATACGCGCGCGCTGCAAAGCGCGATTGACGCGGCAACAAAAACCGGCGGTACTGTGTGCGTGCCCGCCGGCAAGTACGTGACCGGTTCGATTTTTCTGCGCGACAACATCACGCTCTTTCTTGACGCGGGTGCGGTTTTGCTCGGCAGCGAAAACCCAGCGGATTATCCGATTGTCACGATGCGTTGGGAAGGCGTGACCCAGCCGACGCACGCGCCACTCATCACCGGCGATGGCTTGCGAAATATCGCGGTCACCGGGCGCGGCACGATTGACGGACGCGGCGCGATCTGGTGGCAAAAACATCGCGCGAAAACGCTCGACGCGCCGCGCCCGCGCTTGATTTCGTTCGCGAATTGCGCGAACGTGTTGATCGAAGGTATCACGTTAACAAACTCGCCGGCGTGGACGATCAATCCGGTGCGCTGTGAAAACGTTACGATAAACCAGGTCACGATCAACAATCCGCCGGACTCGCCGAACACCGATGGCGTCAATCCCGATTCGTGCCGCAACGTGCACATCTCGAATTGTCACATTGACGTCGGCGACGATTGCGTCACGATCAAATCAGGCATCGAAACTGAAGCGCCGGAATTTCGCGCGCCGTGCGAAAACATCACCATCACGAATTGCACGATGGTGCACGGGCACGGCGGCGTCGTCATCGGCAGTGAGATGAGCGGAGATGTTCGCAATGTTGTGATCTCGAATTGCGTGTTCGTCGGCACGGATCGTGGCATTCGTTTGAAATCCCGCCGGGGACGCGGCGGCATCGTCGAGGACATTCGCGTGTCGAACATTGTGATGCAAGACGTATTGTGTCCATTTACGATGAATCTGTTTTATCACATCGGCAAAAAGGGGGACAAGGACATTGCCGATAAAAACCCGAAACCGATCAACGAAGGCACGCCATGTTTTCGCCGCATTCATTTCGCGCACATCACCGCACGCAACGCGAAAATCGCGGCGGGATTTTTGTACGGCTTGCCAGAGATGCCCATCGAAGATGTGACGCTCGACGATGTTTCGATTTCGATGGATCGCAGCGCCGACCCAGGTTACGCAGATATGGCGGACGACATTCCGCAACAGCGCGCCGCCGGCTTGTTCGCGCGGAACGTGCGCGGCTTGCGTCTGCGTGACGTCGCGATCACCAATCAAATTGGCGATGCGTTCTTGTTTGAGGATACCACCTCGTAGGGATCGCGCGCCGGCGCGTTATGTAGGTACTTTGGCAGAATCCAGGTTTCTCGAAGAAACCTGGATTCTCGCGTCGGTCACGCGCACAGTTGTTTTGCATTTTGCCATTCATCTCGAATGCGATAAAATGTTGTGGGGCAAGTTTCCAACTTGCCCAGATTCCGGATTGATACACGAATCAAGGCAAGTTAGAAACTTGCCCCACGTCTGCAAAGGAAACCTCATGCCGAATCCAACTCTCGACCTCATTCGCGCGCACGGTTCGGTGCGCGCGTACAAACCCGATCCCGTGCCGGACGCGATGCTCGAAACGATTGTCGCCGCCGCACAGCGCACGTCCACGTCGTCCAATGTGCAAGCGTACTCCGTCGTCGCCGTGACGGATGCGGACAAACGCGCGCATCTTTCGCATTTTTGCGGCGATCAAAAGCATGTCGCGCAAGCGCCGTTGTTCCTCGCGTGGTGCGCCGATCTTGCGCGGCTCGACCGCGTGTGCGAATTGCGCGGCTACACCCAGGTCGTCGAGCACACCGAAAATTTTCTGATCGCCGCGATGGATGCCGCGATTGTCGCGCAAACCGCCGCGCTCGCCGCCGAATCGCTCGGACTCGGCATCTGCTACATCGGCTCGATTCGCAACCACCCGCGCCAAGTGATCAAACTGTTGGGCTTGCCGCGCCTGGTTTTTCCGGTGACCGGGATGACGGTCGGCTTTCCGGCGCACTCGCCGCGCCCGCGTCCCCGCTTGCCCTTGCCCGCGATTCTGCATCGCGAACAGTACAACTCGTCGCAAGATGAATCGTTGCGTGAGTACGATCGCGTGATGGCGCAAACCGGCATCTACGACAAACGCCAAGTGCCGGTTCCCGGCAAGCCCGGTGAGATGGAAGAGTACGGCTGGCTCGAGCACACCGCGCGGCGCGTCTCGCAGGCATGGCGCGTCGAGCTACGCGCGATATTGGCAGAGCAAGGTTTTGCGCTCAAGTAGGGGCGTTCAATTGAACGCCCCTCCTGTCACAAAATTTTCTCCATCGGTGTTTTAGTAGTGGAAGCGCTTTCGAAATGAACGGTGGCGCGAACCTGCGCCGATGGAGTGGTGACCTATTATCGTGTCAACCAACAAAACGCGCGCGGTGCCGAGGGTCGCGTCCGCGCCAGAACACCCGCAGTTTGAAGACGCGTTTCTCGCAAATTGGCAAAAGGTGTATCGCGTCCTGGTGCGGCTCGTGGGCGATGCGGACGAGGCACAAGACCTGGCGCTCGAAACCTTTTGGCAACTCTATCGCGAGCCGCCCACGCGCAACCCGGCGCTGAACCTGGGTGGCTGGCTGTATCGCGTTGCGACAAACCTGGGTCTGAACGCGCTGCGCGCGCGCAAACGCCGCACGCGTCACGAATTCGACGCGGGCAAGTGGGAGATCGAGAATCACGCACGCGACCCAGAGTGCGAAGCCATCGCGAACGAGGAACGCGCGCGCGTGCGCGCGGTGCTCGGCGCGATGGACGCGCGGCAAGCGCAATTACTTATCTTGCGCCACTCGGGTGCGTCGTACAAAGAACTGGCGACCGCGCTCGAGGTCTCAGTCAATTCCATCGGTACGCTGTTGATACGCGCCGAACGCGAGTTTGAAAAGCGGTACCGTGAAAGGGAGAAGGACTATGCATCTCAATGATGGAGATTTGCGCGCCGCGCGCGACAATGAAGCCGATGCGCGCACACTGCAACACCTCGCGGCGTGCGCCATATGCCGCGCCCGCGCCGATGAACTCGCCGCGCAGGCGCACCGCGTCGCCGCACATTTCGATGCGCTGACGCCGCAAGTCACGCGCGAACTCAGCGCGCCGGTCGCGCTCGCGCGTTTCAAATCCAGTCGAATGGAAGAACGAAAGGAGAGTATGTTCGGAAAATTGTTCCATCCCCGTTTCCGCGTCGCGTGGGCGATGGCAGTCGTCGTCGCCTTGCTCGCGGTCTCGTTGACGCTCCCGCCGGTGCAAACCTGGGCAGAGGGAATGCTCGCGCAATTCCGCGTCAAGAATATCGTCGTCTTGCCGGTGGATACGACCGGGTTGAGCAACCTCAACGGCGACTCGACTCTCGCGCGTGAGCTGAGCAAGGTTGTCGCCGATTCGGTGACCGTGACGAAGGAACCGGCAGCTCCGCGCGTCGTGGCGAACGCGGCGGAAGCGAGCAAGCTCGCCGGGTTTAGCGTGCGCCTGCCGACCACACGCAGTGACGCGCCGCGCCTCACCGTCCGAGACGGCTCCGCGTTCGAGTTCGTCGTGAATCGCGCACGCGTGCAATCGTGGTTGAACGAAGCTGGCTTGAGCAAAACGCCGCTCCCCGCATCGCTCGACAAGGCGAACATCAAAGTGAGCATTCCGACCGGCGTGACCGCCGAGTACGGCGATTGCCCGAAACCGGATTCCAAGGACGCGCCGCGTCGCGCGACGAACTGTGTCATGCTCACGCAAATTCCCAGCCCGGTCGTAGACACGCCGCCGAATGTGGACCTGCTTCAACTCGCCGAGATCGGTTTGCAGTTTACCGGAATGACGAAAGAGCAAGCGCAAGCGTACGCGAAGAGTGTGGACTGGACGAGTACGCTCGTCGTGCCGATTCCGCGCAATGCCGCATCGCACAAGCAAGTGCCGGTGGACGGGGCAACCGGTAACTTGATCGAGAGCCGAGTGTACGGCGCGCAGTACGCGCTCATCTGGACCAAGAACAATATCGTCTACGCGGTGGCGACGATGGGCACGGATGCGAGCGCCGCGCTCACCCTGGCGAATTCGCTCAAGTAGTTCGATAGTGAGATAGTTTGATAGTGCGATAGTGGTTGCTCGTTTTCATGCTGTGCGAAGCGAAG
The DNA here is from genome assembly GCA_016219275.1 of Chloroflexota bacterium. NCBI lineage: Bacteria > Bacillati > Chloroflexota > Chloroflexota bacterium. The sequence goes on along the minus strand of JACRBM010000069.1, from coordinate 26,061 downwards.
TCTCCCGTAACAAATTGTTGCGAGAATCTTCGCTTCGCGCACGATCGCAAACCGAATCAACCTATCGCCGTTCTCGCACAATCAAACCAACTATCTCACTAACGCACTAACGCACTATCTCACTATGACTCAATTCGCTATCGAAACCACAATCCTCCGCAAAGAATTTGGTACGAACATTGCCGTACGCGGACTCACCTTGCAAGTCGAGCAGGGTGAGGTTTTTGGTTTTCTCGGACCGAATGGCGCGGGCAAAACCACTTCGATCAAAATGCTCCTGGGTCTCGTCACACCGACGACGGGACGCGCGACCTTGCTCGGCGCGCCGCTGGGCAATCGCGCCATGCGCGCGCAAATGGGTTTTCTGCCGGAGCATTTTCGTTTTCACGAGTGGCTGACCGCGCGCGAGTTTCTAGATATTCACGGACAACTCTATGGTATGGCTGCCGCGCGTCTCAAAACGCGAATGGCGGAACTGCTCGACCTGGTTGGGCTGACGCCGTTTCGCGACAAGCAACTGCGAACCTTTTCGAAAGGGATGTTGCAACGCATCGGACTCGCGCAAGCATTGTTGAACGACCCGAAACTCGTGTTCCTCGACGAGCCGACTTCGGGACTCGACCCGGTCGGTCGGCGTTTGGTGCGCGATATTATTCGCGATTTACGTGCGCGCGGTACGACCGTGTTTCTCAACTCGCACTTACTTAGCGAAGTCGAAATCACGTGCGACCGCGTCGCGTTCATCAAGCACGGCGAGGTTGTCACGGTGCGCGAACTCAAAACGCTCGTAGGCGACCGCGGCGCGATTCACGTCGAACTGCGCGCGAGCGGGCTGACGCCGGAAATCCTGGCGGGGTTGTCGGAGTGGGGAAGCGACATTCGCGCGGACGGCGAGCACGTGACGCTGACCGTCCAAGATGACGCGGCAGTGCCGGACATGGCGCGGTATCTCGTCGCGCGCGATGTCAAGATTTACGCGCTGACGCCGCAAAAATTGTCGCTCGAAGATTTGTTCATTCAAATCGTCGGCACGGACGGAGGGCTGTGATGGCGACGTTCATCATCGCGCGTCTCACCTTTCTCGAAGCGTTGCGTCGCCGCATTTTGCTCGCCGCGTTCGTGCTCGGCGTCGCGTTTCTAATTTTGTACGGCTTGGGGTTTCACTTGATGCGCAACGAGGCAATGCCGCGCGCCATCGAAACGCCGCGCGACGCGTTGATGTCGAGCGGGCTGAACAGTTTTCTCGTGCTTGCCGGGTTATACGCGGTGAATTTTCTCGCGCTTGCGATGGGCGTGCTCGTGTCGGCGGATACGCTTGCCGGAGAAATAAGTTCGGGGACGATTCAAGCGGTGGTGACCAAGCCGGTGCATCGCGCGCAAATCGTGCTGGGCAAATGGTTGGGTTTTGCCGGCTTGCTCGCGCTATATCTCGTGTTGATGGCAGGTGGCGTCACCGCGATTGCGTTTTTGCGCGCGGGCTATGTCGCGCCCAATTTGTTGATCGGCGTCGCGTTGATCTATCTCGCCGCGCTGTTCGTGATGACGCTGACCTTGATGTGCAGCAGTATGCTTTCAACGCTCGCGACCGGCGGCGTGATTTTTGGAATGTACGGTCTCGCGTTCATTGGCAGCTGGGTCGAGCAATTCGGCGCGGTGTTGCAGAACCAGGGCGCGATCAACATCGGCATCATTTCCAGTTTGCTGATGCCAAGCGAGGCGTTGTGGCGACGCGCCGCGTTTGAAATGTCGCCGTCCGTCGCCCAGTCGCTCGGGTTTACCTTCAGTGGTCCGATGGCAACCATCTCGGTGCCAAGCCCGACGATGATCGGGTACGCTTCCGCCTATCTCGCGGTCACGCTCGCCGTCGCGATTCGAACATTTGCGCGCCGCGATTTGTAGGGACGTTCAATTGGGAAAATTAAAGTGACGAAATGAGAAGAGCGCAAAGATTTTACCTTTGCGCTCTTTGACTTGGCGCGACGTCCGGAGAAAAATAATAATGCCTTTAGCGACGTGGTGTGGCTGACAAGCCGCGCGCGTTCTGTTTTCGGGCAGCATGTATTTTCCGTTCGCGCAAATTTGTTTTGGAATGCTGGGATCCATGCGCTTCCATATACGCTCTGAGCAGAGAGTTAATCCGCGTCTGATACCCGCGCCCTTGGGTCTTGAACCATGACAGCACATCCCGATCAAGCCGAAGCGTGACTTGCGCCTTGCTAGGGATAGGTTTTAGCCCACGACGCACCACCGCGCGCGCGAACATTTCTGGAGTAATTTCCGGAATGTCAGACAAGTCAATGTCTTCGTCGCTTTGCGCGTCGAGTCGCACCCAATCGGTCAGTGATTTGTTCAAAGTACGCGATCTCTTCATACTTGGTTGCCTTTCGAGCCGAAATGAGACGTATCTTCTCTCCGCGTTCGGTATGCGCCACAACGAGGGTACGCCCCTCGAGGATTCCAATCGTGATAACGCGCGTCTCGCCGTATTCAACGCGCGTGTCCTCCACGGTCACCGTGTAGCCATCAAAGAGTGGTGGCACATCAAAAAATCAATTCCATGATCCCGGATATTGGATTGACGCTTGTTTTCGTCCCAATCAAATCGCATGGTTGATTGTAGTTACATTTCGTAGTTACGTCAAGAAGGCTGCGCGGGTCTACGGGAACAAGGGACGCACCTAGTGCGCGGACGCCCTGCCTCGCGTGCGTAACTGCGCGATGTACGCGCGCCACGCTTGCACCATCTCGTCCTGCTCCACATCCCCACCATCGTGTTCGACGTGCCACTTGCGAAACGCCAATTCGTCTTGCGCATCGAGAATCGCCGTTGCGATCTTCTTCGGATAACCCGGCACCATGCGACCTTGGAACGGCGCGTCGAGTTCGATTTGCACGTATTCGTCCGGCGTCACCGAAACGCCGACTTCGCTGAACAAGTATTCGCGAATTGTTTTCACTTCCCACGCTTCACTGCGAATCACCGCGATGACGAGAAGAATGTACGCCCAAAAGTGGATGACCCCTGTAGCGAGCGCGGTCGAAATCCAAATAATGTAACCGCGTGTTGTCACGAGCGAAAGTCGTTCGTGGGTAAGCGCGAATGCGATGCTGTTGATCAAGTACGAGCCGACCGAATTCGCGAGGATATTCGCGAGGATCGCCAGCAGAATGCCGCCGAGCGGCGCGAGAATTTTCAAGCGCGCATCGTGCAGCTGGCGCGAAAGACCGAACCCCGCGCCGAAGAGCGCGCTGTAAATAAAATGTCCGTTGACGCCGAGGAAGACAAATTGCAACGCGCCGAGACCCAGGTACGGCGGGCGACCGCTTATGACGAACGCATCGAGCAGATTGACCGCGTACTGCGCCGCGTTGAAACCCAGCCCGACCATCGCGCCATAGACCAAGCCGTCGCGCAAATCGTCAAAGTCCGCGCGCAAGAGCCAGAACAAAATCAGGATCGCGATGCCTTTGATAATCTCTTCGACAATCGGCGTCGCAAAAACGGTCGTGACCGAGTCTGCTGTCATGCCCATAAACGTGCCGCCGGTTTGCTTCGCCGCGCGCAAGAAAAAGCCATACAAGGCGCTACCCAGCAAGGACGACATGCTCGCGCTGACGACCGCGCCCCACAGCGCTGCGCCGAGGAGCAGCCAGGGCCATTCGTGTTCGCGCCGATCCAGGTACCACACGACCGCGACCGCGGGAATCGAAACGATGATCGCGACAAACGCGCCGGTGATGAACGTTTGCAAAATCAGCGGTGCACCGCCGTACAGGGGCCACAACAAATTGTACGCGCCGAGCAACAACAGCGCGATGAGCGCAATTCCAAACAGCACGGCATAAACGGGCTGGCGTAACGGGGAACCGGTTAAAACATGCTTGATCCGCAGTGATGTGTCTTCCACGCGTCCTCCTCAACGATTTGGCGCTATTCTACCCATTTCAAACCGAATTGCAAATATCCCGCGCGCCTAAAATAAAACCCTGCCTCAATTTGAGACAGGGTTGCGCTTGCGCGATTCTACTTATTAGAATTCGCGATCGCGGCGTCCGCCGCCGCCACGCGGGCGATCACCACCGCGTCTGCCGCCGCCGCCGAATCCACCGCGGGGCTGTTCCTCGCGCGGACGGGCGAGATTCACCGTCAGCGCGCGGTCCTGGAATTTGGAAGCGTTAAACTTGGTGATGGCGTTTTGCGCTTCTTCCTGAGTACCCATCTCGACGAACCCGAATCCTTTGGATCGCCCGGTTTCGCGATCCTTGATGACCATCACGGACTTGACGGTGCCCGCTTGCGCGAACAAATCGCGCAGATCGTCCTCGGTCGTCGAGTACGACAAATTACCGACGTACAATTTCGCTTCCATCTCCTCTGGCTCCTTGATGCCGCCCGCTGGGTCGGCTCAAAAAATTTTGGGGCGACTACGACGCGCTGTCCGTCCCTCCTACCGCAAGTATACGACAGCCGGGCTGTCGTGTCAAACGGGTTTTGGCGCGAGCCACTTCAACGTCCGGCAACGCGGCGCTCGGTGCGCCGGTGCGGCGGTCTTAGCGCCCAACGTGAGCCAAATCCGAGTTTGACGAACAAGACCCCGCTCGCTATAATCCGTGACTATGACAACCACGGAAAACGAAAAACGCTTGCGCGCACAACTTGCCGTGTTGCGCGAAATCACCCGCGCGATTAGCGCGGTTTACTCGCTCGACCAGATCCTCGGGCTGATCACGCGCAAGACCGCGCGCGTGATGGACGTGGATTCGTGCTCCATCTACCTGCTCGACGACGACGGCAAATTCCTCGTGCTGAAAGCCACTACCGGTCTGGCGACCGAAGCGGTGGGGCACGCGCGGCTCAAGTTTGGCGAAGGGTTGACCGGGCACGCCGCCAAGATCGGCAAACCGGTCGCCGCAAGCCACGCCTCCCGCGATCCGCATTTCAAGTATCTGCCCGAAACGAAAGAGCAGGCGTTTCAATCACTCCTTGCTGTGCCGCTTATCTCGCGCGGCAAAATCATCGGCGTGCTGAACGTGCAAACACGCGAGGGGCGCGAGTACACGCCGGACGATATCGAACTGATTTCGATCATCGCGGATGTCGCCGCCGGCGAATTGGAAAAGGCGGTGCTCTACGACGAAGTCGGTGGGCTGAAGGAAGCGTTGGAGACGCGCAAGTTGGTCGAGCGCGCCAAAGGGATTTTGATGAAGCGGCACACGATCGAGGAGCCGGACGCGTTCGCGCGGATTCAACTCCAAGCGCGCAACGCGCGCAAGAGTATGCGCGAAATCGCGGAAGCGATTATCCTGGCAGAGCAAGTGTAAACGGGCGCACAGTTGTGCGCCCTACAATTTTCACGCGCGCGCGAGTTGAGTTGCCAACCGTCTCGTCCACCAGCGCACGGCTTGCAGCACGACCACCCAGTACGCGAGGTAACTCACAACTTCGAGCAAAGTGGGGTTGTCGTTGTAGCCCACCAACGCGCGCAATAACGCGCCGAGCGGCGATTGATCGCTCAACCACGCTTTGGTGTCCCAGGCAATCGTACTCAGAATGGGCAACCAGCCGATTTCTTGAAACTCGTGAACGCCATGCGCGAGCAACCCCGCGGCAAACACGATCAAGAGATAGCTGGTGACGGTGAAAAATAATTTCACGTCGAGCCGCACCGCGTACACATAGATCAACACACCGCTCGCCGTCGCGAGCGCCAAGCCCAGGAGCGCGCCAACAAGCGTACCCTGCCCATCCGCCGCGAACGCGTTCGCCGCGAGGAACAGCGCCATCTCGACGCCCTCGCGCAACACAGCGACGAACGCGAGCGTGAACACGCCCCAGTTCTGTCCCCGTGTCACCGCCGTCTGCACGCGCCGTTCCAGATCGCTCTTGAGAAAACGCGCTTGGTAGCGCATCCAAAAAATCATCCACGTCAACACGGCGACGGCAACCCACATCGTCGTGCCTTCAAATATCTGCTCGAACGGTTCTTCCAATTCTGCGCCGATAAAACGCATCGTCAGCGCGGCGAGCGCGCTCAACCCGGCGGCGGCGGCGACGCCCGCCCATGCAAACGGCGTGCGGTCGCGTTGACCGGTCTTGTTCAGGTACCCCAGCACGATGCCGACGATGAGCGCGGCTTCGAGTCCTTCGCGCAGGGTGATGAGCAATGCGGAAACCATCGTGATTCCTCCTGGGCGCGTGCATCTTTACACGCGCGGGCTTATCGTGTATAATCGCAAACGCAAGACGAGTTAGAGTATTGTGTTGCAAACTATTATTGTTAGTATACACTAACAAATAAAATTTGTCAACTCTTTTTGATAAAGCATCCGTTAGACATCGAGTCCGCCCGGCATAGCACGCGGGCAACCCCCGCTTGCTTTTTCCAGGCGTGACCAAGGGTGATGTATGACGACTCCAACTGTCGAAGCGTATCTTGAAATCATTTACATGATGGCAGTCGAAGAGCAAGCCGTGATCGGCGCGCGGCTGGCGGAATCGCTGCACGTTTCGCGTCCAACCGTCACGGCGACCATCAAGCGCATGGCGCGCGACGGTCTCGTCAAACTGAATGACCGTAAAGAAATCGCGATGACGCCGAGAGGACAAGCCGTCGCGGAACGTTTGCAACATCGGCATCGCCTCGTCGAACGCTGGCTGACCGACGTGCTCGGCTTCGACTGGGCAAAATGCGACGCCGAAGCGCACCGGCTCGAACACGCGATGTCGGAAGAAGTTGCCGCGTTGCTCAACAAGCATCTCGACTATCCGACGACGTGTCCGCACGGCAATCCGATTCCCGGTAATGCCAAGAGTATGGCGCCCGCGCCCAAGACCTTCCAACTCAGCGGCGCGAAAGTGGGCGACAAGGTAAGCGTGACGCGCATCTCGGAGTACGCCGAGAATGTCGCGGAACTGCTCGATTATTTAGGTAAGCAAGGCATCATGCCGAACGCGCGACTCGGCGTGGACGAGATCGCGCCATTGCGTGGACCGCTCACGTTGCGCGTTGGCGCGCGCACCGTGGCGATCAGCCGCGAAGTCGCCAGTTACGTTTGGGTGAAAAAGGCGGAGTGATGCTACCACAACGCACCCGCATCGTTTGCACGCTGGGACCAGCGACCGATTCGGACGACATGGTGCGCGGCTTGATTCGCGCCGGGATGGACGTGGCGCGGCTGAATTTTTCGCACGGCGATCACGCGACGCACACCGCGCGCATCGCGCGTGTGCGCCGCCTCGCACGCGAAGAAAGCGCGACGATTGCGTTGATGGGCGATTTGCAAGGTCCGAAAATTCGCATCGGCGTGCTGGCGCAAGCACCGGTGATGCTGGTGGACGGCGCGACGTTCACGCTGACGACGCGTGTGGTCGAAGGCAACTCGGAAATCGCGAGCATTGATTTGCCGGAACTCCCGCACGCCGCGAGTCCGGGTGATCGCATTTTGATTGACGACGGCGCGATTGAACTGCGCGTCCTCTCCAAGACCGACACGGATGTAGTGACCCAGGTTGTTGAAGGCGGCGAGTTGAAATCGCGCAAAGGCGTCAACTTGCCGAACGTACCGCTGCAACTTTCCGCGCTAACACCCAAGGATCGAACGGACGCGCTGTTTGCGGTCGAGCAGGAACTGGACTATCTCGCGCTCTCGTTCGTGCGCCGCGCGGACGACGTGCTCGAATTGCGTCGGCTGATCGCGGGGCAGAACGCGTTCATTCCCATCATCGCGAAAATCGAAAAGCCGGAGGCGCTCGATCAAATTGACGCGATCATCGCCGTGAGCGATGGGGTGATGGTCGCGCGCGGCGACCTGGGTGTGGAGACGCCGCCGGAGCAAGTACCGATCTATCAAAAGACGATCATTCGCAAGGCGAACGCCGTCGGCAAGCCGGTGATTACCGCGACGCAGATGCTCGAATCTATGATCGCAAATCCGCGCCCGACGCGCGCGGAGGCGAGCGATGTGGCGAACGCGATCCTCGACGGCACGGACGCGGTGATGCTATCGGGCGAAACGGCGGCGGGCAAGTATCCGTTGCAAGCCACGGAAATCATGGCGCGCATCGCACAGGTGACGGAAGAGCGCGTGCGTTATCGCGGGATGCCGCGTGAGAATCGCGACGCGTCGGCGGGTATCACGGACGTGATCGGCAACGCGGTCGGCGACATCGCCAAGCAATTGAACGCGCGTCTCATCATCGCGCTCACGTCGAGCGGGCACACCGCGCGCATGATCTCGCGCCATCGCGCGCCCACGCCGATTCTCGCGGTCACGTCGAATGAGCGCACGCAACGACGGCTCGCGCTCGTGTGGGGCGTGCGCTGTGCGTTGCTCAGTCACGCGACCTCCGCCGAAGCCATCATCGCGGAAAGTCTCGCGGCGGCGATGGAGCAGGGCTTGATCGAGAAAGGACAGATCGCGGTCATCACCGCCGGCGTTCCCGCCGGTATTGCCGGGCGAACGAATATGATCCAGGTTCGCGTGGCAGGCGAAGGCGAATGAGCGCATCGCGCTGGCGACGCGGCACGCTCGACAACTTTTGGACGAACATGCGCGCGCCTTATCCGTGGCATACGAAACTCTGGTTGTTGATTCGCAACAATGCGCGGAAAATCGCGACGCGCCAAACGTGTTGTGGACACGCGGGCGAACCGGGGTGTTGACAAACGTCAGAACGTCTCGGGGAGATGGAACACAAATAAAAGACCCGCAGGGTTTTCGCGTGAGCGACCCTGCGGGTCTGATGTTTTACGGCGGCGGTGGCAGATTCGGCGCAGTTGCGGGTGCGCCGCAAAATGGGCAAATGTTCCAGCGCAGACTCGTGATGCGATGACAGTTGTCACAACGGCGTTTCAATTTGGTGTGGCAATTGGGGCAGTAGAGAAAATCATCTTTGATTTTTTGTTGACACGCCGGGCATGCCTGCCGTTCTTCAATGTCCTGGAGCAACGCTTCTTCAGATAACTCGCGTTCGTACTGCTCCGCAAGTGTTTCGCGCGGGCGCAACAAAAAGTACAACAGCAACCCAGGAATGTTAAAGATGATGACGAGCGCGACCGACAAGAGTTGCATGAACAGATCGCGCGAACGCGAACGCACATCGCGGAACGTCCACACGATTAGACTAATCCAAATCGCGAGCAGGTACGCGCCGAAGAACGCGGCGACGAGTTGCAGAATCGGACCCAACGCACCAAGATCAGGCATATCACTTCTCCCTAAAAAACACGACACGGCGACACGATGCAAGGGAGACACGGCGCGGGCTGTGGCGTGTCTAGGTGTCTTCGCGTCCTGTGTTTGGATTCAATCGGCAGTGTGTCAACGCGGAACGAGCCACTCACCTGAGAAACCGCCGCGCATTATAGCATCATCCCGCGATTACTACAAAATAGTCGTTAAACACGGTTGTCGCGGCTTTGCACTTGTGGTATAATGCCGGCAGTGGAATGTGGAGGGCGCGATGGAAGACAAATTGATTCTAGTTCCCGTCACGATAGACAGCATTCGGGTGAGTCTCGTTTCGCCGCATCGCATCGTGGTGCTCAAAGACGAAGACGAACGCTTTCTCCCGATTTGGATCGGACCGTTTGAAGCCGAAGCGATCAATATCGCGTTGCAAGGCACCCAGCCCGGCAGACCGTTGACGCATGATTTGTTCAAGTCGTTGATCGGCGAGGTGGGCGGCAAGGCGGAACGTATCGTCGTCGCGGATTTGCGCGAGGATACGTTTTACGCGCGCATTGTGATGAAAGTGAACGGGCGCGACATCGAATTGGATGCGCGACCGAGCGACGCGATTGCGATTGCGGTGCGAATGCAATTGCCGATCTTTGTCGCCGATCAAGTGATGGCAACCGCCTCGATTCGCGCGAGCGAAAGCGAAGCGCCGGCGGAAAAAGAATCTGAAGAAAGTCTGGATGCCTTTCGCGATTTGCTCGAAGACCTCGACCTCGATGGTCTGGGCAAGGGCGAGAACAAGCCCAAAGAAGATTGACGTGACCGATTCCCGGCGCTCGCAAGAGGTCGGGAATCACTTTGTAGAAATGCCTCATGCCTCACCTCTCACCCCCTTGCCCCCTCTCCCCTCTCCCAAACTTTGTTTGGGAGAGGGGAGAGGGGGTGGGGGGAGTGGGGTGAGGTCTCAAAAGGTGTGTCGGTGATAGAGACGCGGATGAATGCGACGCCGGATAAGCTGGTGCCGCATAACCTCGAAGCAGAACGGGCGGTTATCGGCGGCTTATTGATTGATCCGGACGCGATTATCAAAACCGCGCCCATCGTCAAGAGCGAGGATTTTTATCTCGAAAAGCACGCGTGGATTTTCGACGCGATCCTCGCGCTGCACGAACGCCGCGAGCCGATTGACTTTTTGAGCGTCGTCACCGAACTCGACCGGCGCGGCAAACTCAACGATGTCGGCGGCGCGGCGTACATCACCGCACTGATTAACGCGGTGCCGACTGCAGTGCACATCGAGCATTACGCGCACTTGGTCGAGCGCATCTCGACGCAACGCAAACTCATTTCGGCGGCGGGGCACATCGCCGGGATGGCGTACGAAGGCGTCGAAGATGTGGACACGCTGATTGATCGCGCGGAAGAATCCATCTTTGCGGTCGCGCAGCGGCGCATGAGCCGCGATATGGTCCCCATCCGCATCGCGGTGGATCGTTTCCTCGATCAACTCGATTACGTGCAAAAGCACCAGGGCGAAATCCTGGGTGTGCCGAGCGGGTTCGTTGACCTCGATCGTTTGCTCGGCGGATTCCAGCCCTCCGATCTCATCATCATCGCGGGACGACCTGGGTCGGGTAAAACATCGTTCGGGTTGTCGGTGATGCAGAACGCCGCGCGCAAACACCACAAACGCATCGCGCTGTTCTCGCTCGAAATGTCGGCGGAGCAGTTGGTGCAACGACTCGTGTCGTCCATGGCGGTGATTGATTCGCAATCGCTACGGCTCGGCAGAATCACCGACGAAGAGTACCCCAAACTTGTCGAGGCGACCGGCGAACTTTCCGAGACCCAGATTTTTATTGACGATAGCGCCGCGCTGACGCCGATTGAAATTCGCGCCAAAGCGCGTCGTTTGAAATCTGAATTCGGTCTCGATATGTTGATTGTGGACTATTTGCAATTGATGACCGTGCGCGGGCGCATCGAAAATCGCGTCCAGGAAATCGCGATGATTTCGCGCCAGTTGAAAGAACTCGCCCGCGAGTTGCACGTGCCGGTGATCGCCATGTCACAACTCTCGCGCGCGGTCGAATCACGCGACGACCATCGTCCGCAGTTGGCGGATTTACGTGAATCTGGCTCGATCGAGCAGGACGCGGACGTCGTCATGTTCATCTTTCGCGAAAAAACGTACTATCCAACGATTGAAAAATGGCAAGCCAAGCATCCGAACAAACCGTACCCCGACAAGATCGCCGAACTCATCGTCGCCAAGCATCGTCACGGTCCGACCAAGGATTTGCAATTGTTGTTCATCGAAGAGCAAGCCAAGTTTGAAAACCTGCTCGTGGACTCGCGTGGCGGCGAGCCGTTGTAAAATATCACCACTGAGAACACAGAGCGCACAGAGAAAAAACAAAAAAACTCCGTGCTCTCCGTGACCTCTGTGGTGAATCATTCCAAAACTGATGAAAAAATTCTCTGGCTTTCCCGATGGCAAGGTGGCGGTAACGCCACTGCCGAATCTATTTTTCAGCGAACTGCTCCCGTCGATGGACGACCTTGCCGAGTTGAAAGTGACGCTGCATATTTTCTGGTTGATGGCTGAACCCAATCGTCGCGCCAAGCCCGTGACTGCAAGCGAGTTGCGCGGCGACCGCACGTTGATGCAATCGCTCGCGGCAATCGGCGACGCTCAAGACGCGTTAACACGCGGACTCGACGCGGCGGTAGAGCGCGGGACGTTGTTGTGCGGGGACGTGGACGACCCAGTGTATTTTGCCAACACGCAAGCCGGGCGTCGCGCGTACGAAAAATTCGAGAGTCAGGTTGAAACAATACGCGCGGAACCCGCGCCCATCCAAGAACGTCCGAATATCTTTTCGTTGTATGAACAAAACGTCGGTCTGCTGACGCCGATCATCGCGGACGAGTTGAAGGACGCGGAAAAGCAGTACTCGGCGGAGTGGATCGCGGACGCGATCAAAATCGCGGTCGAGCACAACAAACGCAATTGGCGTTACATCGCAAAAATTCTCGCGCGCTGGCACGCAGAAGGGCGCGCGGGCGAATCGAAGAAACGGAAACGTTGGTATGGCGATGAATACGGTAAATATATCAACCGATAACGCAGTCTGCCCAATTTGTCACGGCGCGGGATTCGTGCGGCGCGAGGTGCCGCTCGATCATCCTGATTTCGGGCGCGCGATTCCGTGCGAGTGCAAATTGCGCGAGACACAACAGGCGAGTCTCGACGAGTTGCGCCAAACGAGCGGCATCACGCATCTCGCGCAAATGACGTTCGCGACGTTCATGCCGGACGGCATTGGGTTGAATCCGGACAAGCGTAAGAATCTGCGCGAAGCGTACGAGCGCGCGCGCCAATTCGCGCAAGAGCCGCGCGGCTGGTTGTTGCTCAAGGGCGGATACGGTAGCGGCAAAACGCATCTCGCCGCCGCGATTGCGAACGACCGCTTGGCGCGCAACGAGCCGGCGTTGTTCGTCGTCGTGCCGGACTTGCTCGACCATTTGCGCGCGACGTTCGCGCCGACGAGCCGCGTCTCATACGACGAACGCTTCGAAGGCATTCGCGACGCGGCGTTTCTCATTCTCGACGATTTCGGCGCGCAGAGCGCGACCGCGTGGGCGCAGGAAAAATTATTCCAACTGCTGAACCATCGCTACAACGCGCAACTGCCGACGGTCATCACGACGAACCGCGAACTTGAAGAGATCGAGCCGCGCTTGCGCTCACGATTTGGCGATGCGACGTTGTGTTCGATCGCGACGATTCTCGCGCCGGATTTTCGTCAGGGCGGCACGGATAGCGCGCGTTCGACGCTGTCGAATTTGAGTTTCTACGCGGACATGACGTTCGATAGTTTTGATTTGCGCGGCGACGAGCTCAAGGGCGACGAACGCGCGAGCTTGCGGCGCGTCGTTCACATCGCGCAGGACTATGCCGCGCATCCCCAGGGATTCATTGTGTTCACCGGCGATTACGGCTGCGGCAAAACGCATCTCGCCGCCGCGATTGCCAACAGCATCCAGCACAGCGGACACAGCGTGACCTTTGTCGTCGTGGCAGACTTGCTCGATCATTTGCGCGCGACGTTTGCGCCGGGGAGCGCGGTTTCCCTCGATCAGCGTTTTGAAGAGACGCGGACCGCGCCCTTCTTGGTGCTCGACGATTTCGGCGCGCAAAGCGCAACGGCATGGGCAAGCGAAAAATTATTCCAGATCGTTGACTATCGTTATATCGCGCGCTTGCCCACGGTTATCACGATTCATCACGAAGCCGAGATTGACCCGCGCATCCAAACGCGCATCTTTGATCTCGCGCGCAGTTCGGTGAACGAAATCCTCGCGCCGAGTTATCGCATGACGCATCGCCGCGCGCAAGCGCGTCCGGCGACGCCCGCGCCCAAATCGAGTCGGACTGGTTATTCGCGCACGCGCAGTGAATAAGGCGGATTAATCATCTCGATCAAGTAAAATCGCGCGAGTCCTGCTTTCCCCAGTTCATTTTTGCCTCCCTTTTGCTTTGTGGTATAATCCGTGCCGCAACGGCGCGTTGTGTTCCGCGTTTTCCGGCGCGCCGATCTATCAAAAGGAGCGTTGAATGAATTTGAAACATTGGGGAGGGCGGCTCCTGCTAGGATGTATTCTGGTTCTCGCCGCGCTCGCCTGTCAGTCTGCCGATATCCTTGTCACTCAACTTCAACCGACTGCGACTCCCACGCGTACCGTCCGTCCGACTTTTACCCCGATTCCGCCAACTGCCACACTAGTCCCACCCAGCCCGACCCCACCGCCAACTATCGCGCCGACGCCGACACGCACGCCGACGCGACGACCGACCGCGCGACCACCGACTGCGGTGCCACCTCCACCAGTCGTGGTACAACCAACGGCAGTGGTTTCCAAAATGCCCTACGCCGCGAATCCTGCGTCGTGTACACACTCGGGTGGACAATACATCAAGGGCAAAGTGTACGACAGCAGCGATCCAAGCGCGTATGGCGTTTCGGGTCTTAAGGTTGCGCTCGGTGGTGGCGGCGGGACCGATCCCTGGATCGTCATCAATAATTTTGACGACGGCGTGTACTCGTTTACTTTGGCGGGAGACGCCGGACCTTATAAACCGGCGGGCACGTACTATGTCTGGGTGATGGATTCGAACGGCAACCGCATCTCGGATGTGGGCGGACCGATCAATATCAACCCTCTGCCGCCTGATGCCGCCGGTACCTGCTGGGCTGGCTCGGTAGATTTTTGGCGACGATAATTTTCGTCGCTCAGTGAGGAGACTCAACGATGAGCGCTCCGCAACCTCATCCGTTCGTCCAACTCGCGCGCGCGGCGATTGACGCGTACCTTCGCGAACGCAAAACGATTGCGCCGCCGCGCGAGTTATCCGCCGAAATGCAAACACCCGCCGGCGCGTTCGTGTCGTTGCATCAACCGAACGGCGAACTGCGCGGGTGTATCGGCACGATTCAACCCCAGTGCGACACACTCGCCGAAGAAATCATCGCGAACGCGATCAGCGCGGCGACCCGCGATCCTCGCTTCCCGCCGCTGACGACCTGGGAATTGGACGGCTTGGATATTTCGGTGGATGTGTTGACCGAACCAGTCCTCATCGAATCCATTCGCGATCAAGACCCCAAGCGGCACGGACTGATCGTCCAATCGAAACGCAACGTTTGGAAACGCGGCTTGCTTCTGCCCGATCTCGAAGAGATTGACACCGCCGAAAAACAACTTTACTACACGCGGGTTCACAAAGCGAACATCACCGACCCGAAAGAGCCGGTCGAGTTATACCGATTCGAGGTCAAGCGGTATCATTGAGTAGTCGTCAGCCAACCTTGCGAAGGTTTAGCCAATCAACCTTCGCAAGGTTTTTCACTGAGAGGTGCACGTGAAGCGTTCCTTGCCGATGCGCTGGTGGATCGTGCTGGGTGGGTTGATCTGGTTTGCGCTGTTCGGTTGTCAGACATTGGAGCTGGTCGCACAAGCCGAGCCGACGCCAACCGAGACGCGTCCGCGTGCGACCTTCACGCGTCCCGCGCCCACACTCGTCCCCACACCCGTTCCGCCGCCGACCCAACCCCCGCCTCCGCCCCCATCGCCGCGTCCAACCACACGCCCACCGACCGCGCGTCCGCCGACCGCGCGTCTTGCGCCGCCCACGGCGGTTCCACCTCCGCCGACGCCCGATCTCGATGCGGGGTACTTTTACCGCGTCACGCGCATCGTTTGCGTCGCGTCGGATAATACGCGTGTCGAAGGCACGGTGAGCGACAACAAGGCGTTGCAAAATGGCATCGTGATTCGTGTGTCTGGGTCGCCGCACGGACCGCCGGCGGTGGACGACGCGACGACCGGGATCAATCCAGCCGATTACAAACGCGCGGATCCAACATTTCAAGGCAAGTATCGTTTGGGTTTGTCGGAGGGACAACACATCGAAGGGAATTGGTTCGTGTTCGTCATCAACTCAGCCGGCGAGCCGATGTCGCGCAACGCGAATGTGCAGACGACGAGCACCGCGGGCTGCAACACCGCGACGATAGATTTCGCGCACTAGTTTTACCCAACCCAGGATTCGCGGACCAACCGCTCGACAGAAACCAGGTTTCTCCAAGAAACCTGGTTTCTTGTTTGATCCATACCCTCGTCACACACAAGTTGGGGCGGCAATTTTGAAAATTGCCCCACAATTTCGCGCTCTGTTTTTAATTAGTGAACCGATTGGTGGATTGATGCAATTTTAATATTGATTAGAGTTTTCTCATCTGCGAAACTTGCGATGGGGTAACAACGTAAATGGAGATGCAACCGGAAAAAAATTGGTACCCGAGTACCAGTTCCAGCATTTACAACTATTTTACAGGCGCACTAAACTTGTATTACAGCCATCCGAGATAATCCAATCACATCGCACTCGACGGAAGGCAGGATACTGTGAATCAACTGACAAATCAACCGATGACAACCGCCAAGGTTGCAACTCAATCCGTTCGCACGTTCCCAAATCTCGATACGTTCCCGCGCGCGCTCCGTTTGGATTGGGCGTATGCCGTCGCGGACAGACGCGATTTGCGGCTCGATCTCTTGCGCGGGTTCGCGGTGTTCGCGATGGTGGTGGATCACTTTGGTGGCACGTCCTGGTTGTATCTCGCGACGGGCGGCAATACGTTTTTCGTTTCGGCGGCGGAAGCGTTCGTGTTTCTCTCCGGTCTGGTCGTTGGAATGATTTATGGCGGCATCGCGTTGAAAGAGAGTTTGCGCGCGGCGCAACTCAAAGCATTGCAACGCGCGTTCACGTTGTACAAATTGTCGGTCGCGCTGACGATTATGTTTGCCGCGCTGACCCTGTTCTTTGGTCTGCCCTGGGCAGGCATGGTGCAGATCGGCAACCCGATCGAATTCGTGTTCAACGTTCTGACGTTGCGCCAAACGATGTACCTGACCGATGTGATGTTGCTGTACACCATGTTGATGGTCGGCGCGGCGGGCGGATTGTGGTTGCTTGTAAAAGGGCGGACGGGGTGGTTGCTCGCGGCATCCTCCGCGTTGTGGCTCGCGTTTCAAATCGCGCCGGAGCAAATCAGCGGTGTGTGGCACATCGCCGGCAACACGACGTTCAACGTACCGGCGTGGCAGTTGTTGTTCTTTGTCGCAATGACAGTTGGATTCCATCGCAAATCGCTCGTGCGAAAATTGAGCGGACTGCCGCGCTTGCCGTACCTGCTATTCACCGGCTTGGTCGTGGTGTGGTTGATGCAACTGCACGCGACGAACGGCGCGCACCTCGCGCGTTTGATTCCTGGCTTGGATGCGAGCGCGTTCGTCCACGAATTTTTCCTCAAGAGCGCGCTTGCACCGGGACGTTTGATCGCGAGTTTCTTTGTCTTTCAATTCGCGTACCTGCTCGTCACGCTGATGTGGAAACCGATTGTCGGAGCGTTCGGTTGGTTGCTGCTGCCACTCGGGCAAAATTCGTTGTACGGATACACGATGCACGTCGTGGTCATCGGCGCGTTCTACATCGTTCTGCCGTACCTGCCAAGCAATGTGCCGACCATCGCCACACTGAATACCAGTCTGCAACTCCTCGCAGTGCTCGCGATCTGGGGGATGGCGCAACGCCGATTCCTGTTCAAGATCGTGCCGCGTTAACATCCGATCAACATCAAGACGTCACCGAGAGCGAAAGAAATACGGCGGCGTCCCTGCTATCTCCTCGCACCACTCGCCAAGCAAAGAAAGGCAATTTTCCAA
The DNA here is from genome assembly GCA_016219275.1 of Chloroflexota bacterium. NCBI lineage: Bacteria > Bacillati > Chloroflexota > Chloroflexota bacterium. Next base: position 8,589 of record JACRBM010000069.1, on the reverse strand, counting down.
AATTGCCCCACGAAGGTATCCATTGTCTAACGATATTCTTACGCCAAATCTCAGATTGCCTTAATCTAAAGATTGTAAACTGCAATCAGTTGTGCTGATGAGCATTTATCCTGACGCAGGGAGAATATAGAGTTGGAAGTCACCTCTCGAAAATCGCCTGTGGCGACCATGGTCGCCATCACCACACCCGCCATCGCGAATGTGTGGCGCCGGGTTGCGACCGCGCCGACCGATTGGGCGTACGTCGCCGTCGGTAAACGCGATTTGCGGCTGGATGTGTTGCGCGGGTTTGCGGTGTTCGCGATGATCGTCAATCACATGGGTGGCGCGTCGTGGCTGTATCCGCTTACCGGCGCGAATCGTTTTTGGATTTCGGCGGCAGAAGCGTTCGTCGTGCTTTCGGGCTTGGTCGTCGGGATGGTGTACGGCGGCATCGCGTTGAAAGAGGGTGTGCGCGTCGCCCAGGTCAAGGCGCTCAAGCGAGCGTTCACGCTATATCAAGTGACAATTGGTCTCACGTTTATTTCGACCGTGGTCGCGTTCGCGCTCAAGTTCCCCTGGGCGCAAGACGTGCCGCTCGACAATCCGCTCGAATTCGTCGTCAACGTACTGACGCTGCATCAAGTCGTTTACCTCACGGATATTCCATTGATGTACACGATCTTTTTGTTGCTTGCGCCGATTGGTTTGTGGTTGCTCGCGCGTGGGCACACCGCGGTGCTGATCGCCTTGTCGGCGGCGGTCTGGGCAATCGCGTACGCGACGCGGCAGTATATGCCGTGGACGGTAATTGGCGGGTGGTCGTTCAACCTGGGTTCGTGGCAATTCTTGTTCTTGCTCGCGATGGCGATTGGTTTTCACTGGGACGCGCTCAAACAAAAACTGAACGCGATTCCGCGTCTGCCGGCTTTTTTGATCGCGGCGACCTTGCTCGTGTGGCTGGTCCAGTTTTACAATAGCGACGTGACGTTTCTTAACGCGTACTTGCCGGGCTGGGATGTGAACGCGGTCTTGTTCGAACTGTTCCGCAAGAGTGTGGTGGGACCGGGGCGGTTGATCGTGACGCTCGTCTTTTTCATGTTTGCCTACCTCGCGTTGACGCTGTTGTGGAAACCGTTCACGGCGATGTTCGGATGGCTGCTTGTGCCGCTCGGACAAAATTCGTTGTACGGGTACACGATGCACGTCGCGCTACTCGGCGTATTCACCGCGATTCTGCCATCGTGGGAAAAAGAGTGGAGTCAAGTCGAATCGTTGAATACGGCTTTGCAGTTGATGACGATTCTCGCGCTCTGGGCGATGGTGCGGAGTAGGTTCTTGTTCAAGATCGTGCCGCGTTAGGCGCATATCCGAATATCGAAACACAACCGCCGCGCGCTACATTATGTAGCACGCGGCGGTTTTTTCGTGCCGATAAAAGTAAAGAAAATTTATCTTTTTGTGTTCTTTTGGAACCGATTTTGTATTGACTGGCATTACCCTCAAATGATAAAATAATCTTGTGCGTCAAAATCGTTCGACGGAGACTAGAATGGAGACTCGTTCCAAATTCACCATCGTCTTGAGTGCAGTACTGTTAGCATTACTTGTGTTGGTCCGATCAGCCCTTCCGCAACCGGTTCACGCGGCGGGGGTGTGGTACGTGAAGAACGGCGGAAGCGACAGCAGTGATTGCCAAACGCCCGCAACCGCGTGCGCGTCCATCAACGCCGCGCTTGCCAAGCCCGGTTTCGTCGCCGGCGACACGATTCGCGTTGCGGTGGGAACGTACACCGGGACGGGTAGTGAAGTTGTTCGCATCAACAAAGATGTGACGTTGTCCGGCGGATGGGATGCGGCGACATTCACAACGCAAAGCGGAATGGCGACGATTGATGGGCAGGGGGCGCGCTTGGGGGTATGGGTCGCGTGGATTAACAACGCAACCTTGGAGAATTTTATAGTTCAGAATGGCAATAGTATTCCCGGTATCTATGGTGGTGGGATTGTGGATATGGAATCAGGATTAGGATTGAGAAACATTGTTATCAAAAATAATTCGGGTGGTGGGATTGGCAATTCAAACGGTGTAGTGACGCTTCGAGATTCAGTCGTTGAAAATAACACAGGGGACGGTGGGATAGCTAATGAATGCTATTCTAGTCAAATGCAGATACAGAATACGATCATCCGTAATAACCAAAGCAATACAGATGCCGGAGGAATTCGTAATTGTGGAAAACTTATGATGGATACAAGTACCGTGGAAGGAAACACCGCGGGGGGGTATCTAAACCATGGTGGTGGAATATACAATAAGGCGACGATGACGATAACGAGTAGCACAATAAGTGGAAACACAATGTTGGCTGGAGATGGTGCAGGAATTTATAATGGAGGCGATCTTGCCTTGAACAACAGCACGATAAGTGATAACCAAGGTGGAGATGGAATTACTACATGGTACGGATCTCTCGCCTTGAATAGCACAACACTCAGTCACAATGAAGGTAACGGAATAACGATTTTTGGTACTATAATCGCGTTGCAGAATACGATTCTTTCCAATAACGGGACAGCCGGCAACAGTGATTGTTCTATTGACGCTCTCCGCGGTGGTTCTGCAAACAGTTTAGGTTACAATCTTGTGAAGAATGTTGGGAATTGTTTGTTGAAATTCAATGATTTGACCGGCTTGGACCCGCAGTTGGGTTCGCTTCAGAACAACGGAGGTGCAACCAAAACGCGTGCATTAGCAGTTACTAGTCCGGCAGTCAATGCCGGTAACCCTACTGGCTGTTCGGGAAGTATCGGGCTATTAACAACCGACCAGCGTGGGGTATCGCGAACCGACCGGTGTGATGTTGGCGCGTATGAGGTGCAAGGTAATCTTTCAGTTGCCAAGTCTGTGAACAAATCGAACCCTATGCCGGGGGATAAGCTAACCTATACAATCTCAATGATTAATCGTAATACAATTAGTTATCCAAGTATTCGTATGACGGATACCCTACCCAGTGTTTTATCACTTGTGGACAACTCCATTACGGCAACAAGCGGTACATTCGGTCAGAGTAGTAGCAGCGTAACTTGGGCTGGGACTATCACTGCAGGGATGGGTGTAACCGTAACCTATCAAGCAATGGTTAAACTTGGCACACTACCCAACCTGTCTGCAAACAATGTGGCGCTGATTAACGATGGAACAAATATCTACACGCGTACCGCTAACATAAAAACTCCAATCGTGCCGATTCATTTTCCACTTATTGGTCGCTCTCCCGATTCAGGCATCAATGGTATATACGGTCGCGTGACTTTTAATGGTCAACCTATCTCATATTCATACGTACCATTAGAATTGCGATTCTATAATGGCTCAGGCTGGACAACGCGGGCTACCACAAGAACTAATCCAGATGGGACATATCTATTCCTCAATCCTCCCACCCTTACAAGTGGACAACGATATTATGTTCGATATATCAATACCGGTTCGCCTCTAACATTAGCGTCTTGGGCGACGCGCGTTTTGACCTCTTATACGATGGGCGATAATATCGCAATCGGGGATTTCGATATTGGAAATATCGAACTAAATGCACCCGCACCTGGTTCGCTTGTGTCTCTGCCCACAACATTCCAGTGGACTCGGCGTTCGGCGACACCAACCGATAGTTATGAGTTTAATCTGATTGATTACACGGATGGCAACCCGTGGTGGTGGACAGCCCCATTGGGATATACCGGTGGGTACACGTTGAATAGTTTGCCCGCCGGTTTCAGCACGGGAACGCCTTATGCATGGTATGTCGGCGTGTACAGCCCGGATGGTGGATACGGAGAATCATTCTATCTGTACGTAGTTGGTTTTAACAATACAGGCAATGCACCGCGTCCAAATGCGCCGGCACGCGCACGTCCAACCGTTGAAGACCTGCCGCGTCCCAAGGTTGCACCGAATCGTTGAACGATTCGATAACAGCACATCCCTTTCGCGACAACATCAAAACGCACGACATTCTCATTCGACGAGGATACCATGAACACCCATTACCGAATCATGTTCGCTCTTGGCGCGATGATCTTGGCTTTGTTGGTGCTCGGACTTTCGGCGCTTCCGCAACCGGTTCACGCGGCGGGAGTGTGGTACGTGAAAAATGGCGGAAGCGATGGCAGCGATTGCCAAACTCCCGCAACCGCGTGCGCGTCCATCAACGCCGCGCTTGCCAAGCCCGGTTTCGTTGCCGGCGACACGATTCGCGTCGCGGTGGGGACGTATACTGGGACGGGTAGTGAGGTTGTGCTCATCAACAAAGATGCGACGTTATCCGGTGGATGGGACGCGGCAACGTTCGCGACGCAGAGTGGGATGGCGACGATTGATGGGCAGGGAGTGAGGCGCGGTATTTTACTTGGCAATGGAAATATTGTTGTCGTTGATCGGTTTGCAGTTCAGAATGGTTTTGACCTGAATTTTGCCGGTTCTGGAGGTGGCATTAGCAATAATCAAAGTACTCTGACGGTTAGCAACAGTGCGATTATTAGCAACACTTCTTCTAGTGCTACTAGTTTTGGATTGGGAGGAGGTATTTATAATGGTGGTGGAGCAAGCATTCTGACTATAATAAACAGTACCATCAAAGGGAATGTAGCAGATAGTAGTGGCGGAGGCGTCTACAATAATGGTGGTTCAGTAACTGTGAGCAATACTAATATTATCAATAACAGGGCTGGCATGTTGGGATATCCCGGCAATGGCGGAGGCGGGATATACAACTCGGGAACTCTTGTGTTGAGTAATACTTCTGTTACTGGTAATACACTTTTGGGTGAGACTAGCGGGAGTGGGATTTTGGGGTTTTCTGGGGCTTTGACCCTGGATAACACTACTGTTAGCGGCAATACATATGGTGTTGGCATTTTGACTTGGAGTGGATCAGTGAGCTTGAACAATGCTACAATAAGTAACAATGGTTGGGCTGGAATCAAAAACTATCTCGGAACGATAAATTTGAAAAACACACTAATTGCCAACAATAGCACGGAAGATTGTTCCATCGAACCGGGCTACGCGGGGACAGTAAACAGTTTGGGGTATAACCTTGTGCGATATAATAGCAACTGTTCACTTGTTGGAAGCGATTTAACAAATCTCGATCCTAAATTAGGATTACTCCAAGATAATGGCGGTTCTACGTTGGCGCATGCTTTGCTGCTTGGAAGTCCAGCCATCAATGCAGGCAATCCAGCGGGATGCAGCGACAATCAAGGCAATATCTTGGCGATTGATCAACGCGGCCTGGCGCGTTCTGACAGATGCGATATTGGGGCGTTCGAAACTCAGCCACTTGAGTATTCCACTATGGATGTTAATAAGACCTCAGCAGTAATTGGTGATTCGGTGGTTTTTACGTTGGTGGTTCAAAATAGTAGGAATAGCAATATTTCAAACGTTCTGATAACTGATACGTTACCATCCACATTGAATTATAATGTGGGTACATTGAATGCTACGAGCGGTGTGTTTGGATATAGCGGCGGGATGATAACTTGGAATGGAAATGTGAATTCGGGAGGTCAAGTCACAATTACTTTTGGAGCCACCGTGAACCAGACCACGACAGTAGGGAAAACTATCACAAATTCGGCAACCATGTATGGTGGTGGAGAAATACGTACGATCTCTAAAGGATTTGAAGTTATTAGTCGTTTAGCAACTTCAACCAAGACAGCAAGCAAGAGCACAGGAGACCAAGGTGATTCGGTAGATTATACCATTGCGCTTGCTAACCGAGGTGTTACTAATACTAGCAATGTCTTGGTATCAGATACTTTGCCGATAGAACTCATATACAAGAATGGATCGTTGAACGCAACCAGTGGGAATGCCAATTATTCCAATGGTGTTATTACCTGGGCTGGTACAGTTAACGCAGGTGCAAATGTGACAATTACTTTCCGGACGAATATCAAACCGGGACTCGCATTCGGGACGCCGATAACTAATTCTGCGATTATTAATAGTGATGGTGTTGTTCTCACGCGCACAGCCACAGTAGAGGTCAGTTTTCCGCATGTGTTTTTACCATTAATTTCTATGCCTCCCATAATCTATGGCTACGTCACCGACAACGGAACGCCCGCCGCCGGCGTACCCTTGGAATTACGTTTCTACGATGGCTCTGCCTGGTCAACGGTGGCAACCGCCAGTACTGCAACAGATGGCAAGTACACTTTCTTTGCATCGGCACTCGGTTCTGGGCAACGGTACTATGTGCGGTACGTGAACTCTGCGGCGAGTACGCGGCTCGCATACTGGGGAACACGCGTATTGACGTCCTTTGCCGGGACAAGTGATGTCGCGATCGGCGACTTTGACATCGCGAACATCACACTGGTATCGCCGTTGTCAGGAAACAAAGTCAATGTGCCAGCTACCTTTTCGTGGGGTGTTCGTCCCGCCACACCAACCGATAGTTATGAGTGGAATCTATTCGATCCAACAAATCCCAATCTTGCGGCATCAACGGTCCCGTTGGGATATGTCGGCAACTTTACGCTCAACAGTCTTCCCGGTGGCTTTGTACCAAATGTGACGTATGGTTGGTATGTCGGGGTGTACGGTCCCGATGGCGGGTACGGCATGTCGTACTATTATCGTCGGGTGAGTTTTGCAAACTCGAGTGCAGGTCCTGCGTTCAAAGCTCCCGTCAAGCCAAGGTCTTTACCCGAACCTTTGCCGCGTCCCAAGGTTTCGCCCGATCGTTAAGCGCGCGGCAACATGAAGATGACGACGGATGAAATCGAATTGAACGGACACTGCACGTCCCAGGGTCTGTCCGTTTAGTTTCGGGGTTGCCCGTTGTCATCTCTTCTGTGTCGCAAGCGATGCGTTTAATTGCACTCACATTGACGGCGGTCCTGGGTAGCTCAAAGCCGATTGCGCGCCAGCCCACTTCAGCGGGCTTGATCTCATCAGCCGTGTGATTCATCACATGGCGTTGGCGCACAACGCGTGGCGATGAAGCAAGCCAGCACCTTAACTTACCTGCACGGCGACCACCTGGGAAGCACCAGCGTAGCGAGCACGCAAACGGGGACAATGGCTTCACGGCAAACGTATTACGCGTTTGGCACCCCACGCGCCTCCGACGTTGCCCAGATCACGACGATTACCGATTTCACGTTTACTGGGCAACGCGCGGACACCAGTGCTGGGTTGATGTTTTACAATGCGCGCTATTACGACGCTTATCTTAACCGCTGGACTCAACCCGATACGATTATACCCAATATGTACAATCCGCAAAGTCTCAACCGCTATGCGTACACGCTAAACAACCCAGTCAAGTACACCGATCCGACGGGGCATGATGGATGCGAAATAAATGAGTGCGATGACGCTGGAGATGGGGGAGGAGGAGGTGGAACAGGAGCCAAATCTAGCAGTCGCGTGTTTTTTCCCTTCATCGGGGTGGGTGCTGATAGTGGAGGAGGCGAGCCGGGAGATGAAGGGCCAAGACCGCCGGTGAAGACAGGAGACGATTCACGGCGGCGCGATATTGCACGAGTCTTGTACGTCATAGGTTCAGGTTTCGACGCCGCGTCAATGGGATTCGATACTATTGCGGCCGGCACTACAGTCGGCGGTGGTGGTCTTGCAGGAGTTTATGCCGCAGTTGTTGGAAAGGATCCGCGAGCAATTTTGGCAGGAATTGTAGGCGGAGTAAATTGGGGCGAACGTGTCGGTGAACCTTTCCGCAATATCTCGAGCATCCTGTCAGTAGGAGGAACAATTTTCACTAGTTCCGGGGATGTGATTGCAGGTGAAACCAAACTAATCCCTGGCGGTGTTCAGCTCGGGGCAGCGACTGCTGACAGTGTAACTGCAACAGCCTTGGGTTTTATTCCAGAATCCATTTTCTGCACCGCTGTCTCGACAACGCATTTCTTCGCCAACGATATCCTTGGTCCTTCTATTCCATGTACCGGACCAGTTTCAATCACTGGTTCAGGTCTTTCAGGATGCAGATAAGGTTAGCAAATGCCTGAACAGATCCAAACCTCATGCGTTGTTCTCTTGGCACTTTTCATCGTGCTTGGAACTACTGGGTATTCAATATACATATTCTTGACACGCGCCAAGGAGATGGGAAAACTGAAAACTTCTGCAACTCTCGGAATTACCGCAGGAATTGGTGCTTTTCTATGCTTATCTCTGGCTTCCTGGTTAGTGTCTGTTCCTGCAAATACTATCGAGGAAAATCTTGAAATCCCAGTACTACTTTCTCTGCTGATAACAATTATGACCTTTGCCGGGACCTATATTCAACAGGTTGGCAATGAATTCTGGGAAAAGCAGGGAAAAAAGAAGCACAAGTTGAAATGAACCGAAAGATGGCAAGAGTTGCCAAATACTCCTAGTTTGGCGCGAAACGGGTCGCGATGAAGCACGCCAGCACCGTAACCTACCTGCACGGCGACCACCTGGGAAGCACCAGCGTAGCGAGCACGCAAACGGGGACACTGGCTTCACGGCAAACGTATTACGCGTTTGGCACACCCCGCGCCTCCGACGTTGCCCAGATCACGACGATTACCGACTAC
>JACRBM010000068.1 GCA_016219275.1 Chloroflexota bacterium | reverse complement strand
TGAACAAATAAACGGCGAGAACGACAATGCCGCTACGATATGTGGCGGCATTTTTCTTTTGAAATCAAAGTGTAGCGCAAGTTTCCAACTTGCGAGATGGACAAGTTAGAAACTTGTCCGACACGTGGCCCAAGTTTCCAACTTGCGAGAGGGACAAGTTAGAAACTTGACCGACCCGTGGCGCCAGTTTCCAACTTGCGAGATGGACCAGTTAGAAACTTGTCCCACACGTGGCGTAAGTTTCCAACTTGCGAGATGGACACGTTAGAAACTTGTCCCACACGTGGCGCAAGTTTCCAACTTGCGAGATGGACAAGTTAGAAACTTGTCCCACACGTGGCGCAAGTTTCCAACTTGCGAGATGGACAAGTTAGAAACTTGTCCTACAAGTGGCGCAAGTTTCCAACTTGCGAGATGGACACGTTAGAAACTTGTCCCACACGTGGCGCAAGTTTCCGATTTGCGAGATGGACAAGTTAGGAATTTGTTCCACACGTGGCGCAAGTTTCCAACTTGCGAGATGGACAAGTTAGAAACTTGTCCTACACGTGGCGCAAGTTTCCAACTTGCGGCAACATTCCAAAGGAGGTCGCGATGCTCGATGGTGGTCATCTGGTCGCGCGCATGTTGAAGCAAGAAAACGTGGATACGGTGTTCACGTTGTGCGGCGGACACATCATGCCGATTTACAACGGCTTGCTCGACGAGGACATCCGCATCGTGGATTTTCGCCACGAGCAAGCCGCGGCGCACGCGGCGGACGCGTACGCGCGGCTCACACGCAAACCTGGGATCGCGATTGTGACGGCAGGCGTGGGTGTGACCGACGCGGTGACCGGCATCGCGAACGCGTATCAAGCCGATTCGCCGGTGCTCGTCATCGGCGGGCAAGCGCCGAGCGATCAATTCGAAATGGGTTCACTGCAAGAACTGGATTCCGTTTCACTCCTCGCGCCGATTACGAAATGGTCGCGCGCCGTTTTGCACACGCGGCGCATTCCGGAATTCTTGTCCATCGCGTTTCGGCAGATGTTCGCCGGGCGATTTGGTCCGGCGTTTCTCGAAATTCCGATTGACGTTTTGCTCGGCGTGGCGGAAGATGCCGAAATCGAAATCCCGACGAATTATCGCGCGACGACCGCGCCGCGCGGCGATGCGAACGCGATTGCGCGCGCCGCCGCGTTGCTCGAACGCGCGGAACGTCCCGCGCTGATCGCCGGTTCCGAAATCTGGTGGAGCGATGCAAGCGACGCGCTCGCGCGGTTCGCGGAACGCGCGAACGTGCCGGTCTATCTCAATGCGATGGGACGCGGCGCGTTGCCGCCGAATCATCCGTACCTGTTCACCGCGTCGCGCAAACACGCGCTCGCAAACGCGGACGTGATTCTCGTCGTCGGCGCGCCGCTCGATTTTCGACTGGGGTACGGCAAGTCACCCACGTTCAATGACGCGGCGAAAATTGTCAACGTCAGCGCCGAGCCGCGCGAACTGGGTCGCAATCGCGGGGTGGATGTGGGCATTGTCGGCGATGTGCGATTAGTACTGCAAGATTTGGCAGACGCATTTCCCTCAGTTCCCTTTGTTCCCTCTTTACCCTGGTTAAAGGCACTGAGGGAACTTGAGAGAACTCTGGGAGCGAAACTTGAGGCGCTGATGAACTCGGATGTGATGCCGATTCATCCGATGCGTCTCGCGAAAGAAATTCGCGATGTGCTCGACGATGATTCGATTGTGATTGGCGACGGTGGCAACATCGTGTCGCAAGCATCCAAAGTCATCAACGTGGCGAAACCCGGACACTGGCTCGACCCAGGACGCTTTGGTTGTCTCGGCGTCGGCGTGCCGTTTGCGATTGCCGCGAAACTCGTGCATCCAAAATCGTCCGTCGTCATCATCAACGGCGACGGCGCGTTCGGGTTGAACGGATTCGAGTTTGACACTGCGGTGCGATTCAACTTGCCGATGGTGTCGGTGGTGGGCAACGACGCGGCGTGGGGACAGATTCGCGGACCGCAGTTGAATTTCTACGGCGCGGATCGTGCGGTCGCGTCCGCTCTCGCGCTGTCGCGGTACGACGAGGTCGTGCGTGCGCTCGGCGGGCACGGCGAGTACGTCGAGGAACCGCGCGAGATTCGCCCCGCGCTCGAACGCGCGCTTGCGTCCGGCAAGCCCGCGTGTGTGAACGTTCGGATTGACGCGGAAGCGAACGCGGCGGTGAGCGCGAATTCGATGGTGGTGTAATTTGGAGGTTGGAAGTTGGAGCTTGGAGATTGGAGATTTTGTTCCGCCAAGCAAAAATTGAAAATCGGAAATCCAAAATCGAAAATTCCCGCGAGGTGGGTATGCCAAAGACGATTACCGAAACTGAATTGCGTGTGTTCCTGGCTTCGCCCGGCGATGTAAAAGAGGAACGCGAACGCGTGGCGCGCGCGGTGAACGAGATGAACGCCAAAGGCGGCGCGGCGCAAATTGCCGGTGTCCGTCTCAAACTTTGGCGCTGGGAGACATACGTTGCGCCGGATGTGGGGCGACCACAACAAGTGGTTTTCGATCAACTTTCGCCGGACGAGTGGGATATTTTTGTCGGCATTCTGTGGCAACGTTTTGGGCAACCCACCGACACGAATGATCCGCGCACGAACGAGCCGTACCTCTCCGGCACGGAGGAGGAGTTTCAAGCGGCGTACCGACAACGCGCAACGCGCGGGGATGGTTTTCCCAAAGTGATGTTTTACCGTTGCGCGCGCCCGGTAGATATTACTAGCTCGCAATTCAATATTGAACAAGTAGGGCGCGTCAACAAATTCTTTGACGGGTTTTTGCCCAGTGGCGTGCATCCCGGCTTGGTGTTCACCTTTAACACGCCGGAGGATTTTGAACGATTGGTGCGCCAACATCTGGGAATGTGGATTGATGCGCTAATCAAGTCGCAACGCGCCGCGCCGGTTCCCGCTTCGACCGCGCCAGTGCCGCCCGCGCCACGCGCGCCGAGCGACGCAGATCGCCAAGCCGCCTTGACGCGCTATCTCAAAAATCTGCAACGCGCCTGCAACGCACTCCCACTCGCTGCCATTGCCGATGATGCCGATGTGCATCGCCGCGCGGATGTTACACTCGACCGCGTGTACATCGCGCTCGACACGACGACGCGCGTGCCGTTGACCGACGAGGAAAAGAAACAACGCCAAGACCGAGCGGCATTTCCCGGGCGCGATGACGCGCGCGCGGTTTCCGTGCTTGAAGCGGCGGATAAAAATGCGCGCTTGGTCATCACCGGCGACCCAGGTTCGGGCAAGTCGTCGTTCGTCAACCATTTAGCGGCGGCGTTGATTGCCGCGCGGTCGGATCGCGCGAAATTGCCGGCGCAATGGACGCACGGCGCGCGGTTGCCAGTGCGCGTGCTCTTGCGCGAATTGGCGGCGAGTCTGCCGGACGAAAAAGAATTACAACCGCTCGCGACCGAGCAACGCGAACGTGCGTTTTGTAACGCGGTGCGCGCGCACATCAGCCAAATGGTGGACAAGATATTTGAAGCCGCCGCCGCCGCGTCACTGGTGCTGGATGCGCTCGACGCCGGCGAAGGACTCGTTATCTTTGACGGTTTGGATGAGGTTGCGCCAGAACGTCGCTGGCTTGCGCGTCAAGCGGTCGAAGCGTTTGCGGCGCACTATCGCGACAATCGCTTTCTGGTGACGTGCCGCATCCGTTCGTATCAAAACGACGCGCGGCTTGCCGCGTTTACAGACGTGACAATTGCGCCGTTCGACGACGACAAAATCAAAACGTTTGTGCGCGCGTGGTACGGCGCGCTCGCCGATTTGGGGCAGATGCCGCGCGACCGCGCCGACCGACGCGCCGACGATTTGGAAATCGCCGTCGCGCGTTTGACCGAACTCGCGCAGACGCCGCTGTTGCTCACGACGATGGCGGTCGTGCACACCGCGCAGGTGGAATTGCCGCGCGAACGCGCCGTGTTGTATCAACGGTGCGTCGAAATTCTTTTGCGGCGTTGGCACAAGCACAAGCAAGGCGAATCGCCGGTGCTGACCGAACTGGGTCTTTCCGAAGCCGCGTTGCTCGAAGCGTTATGGGGCGTCGCGTTTGAAGCGCACACGCGCGGCAAGAAAAATGAAGCGGTGGATTTGCCGAAAAACGATGTCGTCAAGATTCTCGCCAAAAAAATGAACGGCAGTTACGCGAATGCGGAACGTTTTTTGGGGCACGTGGACGAACGCGCCGGATTGTTGGTGGGGCGCGGCGGAGTAGATCAAGCCGAGCCGGTGTACACGTTCGCCCATCGGACGTTTCAAGAATTTCTCGCGGGATGTTACCTCGCACTGGGCGAACGTGGTTTTGGACGGCAACTCCGCAATCGCTTGGGCGAGGGTGATAAATGGGCGCTCGCGGCGCAACTGGGCGCAGAGCATTTGTTGTACAGTCCGGGCGGCGACAAGTACAAGGTGCTCGACGCGCTGTACGAACTGTGTCCGACGCCAGAGCCGCGCGATGACAATGATTGGCGCGGCATCGTGTGGGCGGGCAACATCGCGGCAGAAATGGGCAAGGACGCAATTCGCGCGGACACTGACACGCGCGAAGGCGGCGACGTGTTCCTCCAACGGCTCATCCCGCGCTTGGGTGCGTTGCTCGAGCATGGCTTGCTCGCGCCGCTCGAACGCGCCGAAGCCGGCGTTGCGCTCGCCAAGTTGGGCGACCCGCGTCCCGGTGTTTCCACCCTTCCCCTGCGCGCGGGAGAAGGGCTGGGGATGGCGGTTCCTGATATTGTGTGGTGCGAAATCCCGGCGGGACCCTTCACGATGGGGAGCGATAAAAAGCGCGACAAGATGGCAAGCGATGACGAAACTCCGCAACACGAAGAAAAGAGTATCACGCGCGCGTACCTCATCGGTAAATATCCGGTGACAAACGCCCAGTTCAACGCGTTTGTAAACGTGGGTGGGTATTGCGACGCGCGATTTTGGCAAGAGGCAATCGCCGCGGGCTGGTGGAACGATGGCAAGTTCAAGGGACGCTGGGATAACGAACCGCGTGAGCGTCAAGTTGATTATCCATCCCCGTTCAACTTGGACAATCATCCGGTTGTAGGTGTGTCGTGGTACGAAGCCGTTGCTTTTTGCCGGTGGCTGACGGAAAGAATTCGGAATTCGGAATTCAGAATTCAGAATAATGGTATCCGGGATTCGATTTTGCAATCCGCGATTCGCAACTCGCAACTCGCGATTCGTTTGCCTACCGAAGCCGAATGGGAAAAAGCCGCGCGGGGAACAGACGCACGTATCTATCCGTGGAATGGTGAACTAACTCCGCAACACGCGAATTATGCCGAGACAAAAATTGGTGCGACGAGTGCGGTTGGAATCTTTCCGCAAGGTGTGTCGCCGTACGGATGCACGGATATGGCGGGCAATGTTTGGGAATGGTGTCAGACCAAGTGGTTCGGAAATTACAAGGATTACTTGAAACAAGCGAAGGGTCGCGAATCGCTTGAAGGTGATGTTCCCCGCGTGTTGCGCGGCGGCTCGTGGGACCTCAATCAGCACTTCGTCCGCGCGGCGTGTCGCCTCTGGGCCCATCCCGACGACTGGAGTGACGGCTTCGGTTTTCGCGTTGTGGCGGGTCGTCCTGACTCTGAACTCTGATCCCTCTGAAACTCTGGGACTCTGAAGGAAGGGGGTCTGGGGGAAACTAAGTTTCCCCCAGCGCGCGGAGGGAATTACAACGGACAAGATCGAAAGTAACGGACAATGTTCCCGAAAATATTGTGCGCGTGAAAACAGTTTGCTCTAATTTGCCACGCGGCGTGTCTTGTGCTACATTCGCTCCGCATCCATCTGGGTGCAGGGCTGACCGGAAACGAAACCCGCGTGTTGCGCGGCGGCTCGTGGAACAACAATCAGAACAACGTCCGCGCGGCGTGTCGCAACAGGAACCATCCCAACAACAGGAATGACAACATCGGTTTTCGCGTTGTGGCGGGTCGTCATGGCTCTCCGATCAAAACCTTCGCGGTTGTCAAGACCGCGAAGGTTTGGTTTGCCAGAAATGCGGTGCGTCAGGCGTAGGGCAAATCTCTGATTTGCCTCACGCGCGATTCGCCGCCGCGGTGTGAGAGCCAGCGCGGTCAAGTCCTGTCCGCGCGCACAGTACGACCTTCCAGGTCTCCCAGACCTGGAAGGTCTCTATCCACGCCGGACGAATATCAACGTGTCCGCGCCCTGGGCAAACGCCTTGGCGTGGGCAACGTAGGGGCGGGTTTGCCCCGCCCAGTCTGTGGCTGAATGACCCCGCCCAGTCTGTGGGCTGATGACCCCGCCCCTACAAATTTTTGGAGAACCCCAATGAACTCACGCGCCGAAATGCCGATCTTTACGCGCACGTTCGATTTTATCACGTGGCTGTTGCCGATGACGAATCATTTTCCGCGCGCACATCGTTTCACGTTCACGCAACGCTTGCTCGACGCCGCGTTCGATTTGAGTGAACGCTTGAACGAGGCGAACTATCGGCACGGCAAAGCGCGGTTGGAACGGTTGGATCGCGCGGACGAATCGCTCGACAAGGTGCGGTTGTATCTGCGGCACGCCGCGCGTTGGGAATGGCTGACCGCCGGACAATATCAACACGCCGCCGAAATGGTTGCCGAGATCGGACGCTTGCTCGGCGGCTGGCGCAAGGTGAGTGCGTAGGGGGCGAGCGAGCCGCTCGCCGCTACAAAGCGACGATGTACACCGAATTGTGTTCCTGGGATAACCTTTTGTTCGCGTACCGTCGCGCCGCCAAAGGCAAGCGCGGTCAGCCGCCCGCCGCCGCGTTCGAGTACCGGCTCGAAGACAACTTGCTCGCGTTGCAACGCGAACTGCGCGACCAAACGTACCAGCCCGGCGCGTACACCAGTTTTTACATCCACGAACCCAAACGACGGTTGATCTCTGCCGCGCCGTTCCGCGACCGCGTCGTCCATCACGCGCTCTGCCAGCTCATCGAACCGGTTTTCGAGCGGTCGTTCATCTTCGATTCGTACGCGAATCGCAAGAAGAAGGGAACGCATCGCGCGTTGGATCGCGCGCAGGAATTCGCGCGGCGGTATCGGTACGTTTTGCAGTGCGATCTGCGTCAGTTCTTTCCCTCGATTGACCACGCGATTCTGCGCGCGACGCTCGCGCGGAAAATTAACGACGCGCAAGTATTGTGGCTGATTGACCAGATTCTCGCCAGCGGCGTCGGCGTCTTGTCCGACGAGTACGCGATGACCTGGTTTCTCGGCGATGATTTGTTCGCGGTGAATCGCGCGCGCGGGTTGCCCATCGGCAATCTGACGTCCCAGTTTTGGGCGAACTGCTATCTCAATCCTTTCGATCATTTTGTAAAACGGGAACTGAAATGCGAGGGATATGTTCGTTACGTGGACGATTTTTTGCTCTTTGCGGACGAGAAAACAAATTTGTGGAATTGGAAGAACGCGATCATCAAACGCCTGGCGCAATTACGCGTGACCTTGCACGAAAATACCGCGCAGGCGCGCCCGGTTACGACGGGGATGCCGTTTCTTGGATTTACGATTTACCCAACGCATCGCCGGCTGAAGCGGCGTAACGGCATCGCGTTCCAACGCCGCTTGTGCGAGCGGATGCGCGAGTATGCTGTTGGACGCATTTCTCTCGATTGCCTTACGGCTTCAGTGTTGGGCTGGGTCAATCACGCGCGCTTTGGCGATACGCGCGGTTTACGCCGTGCGGTGCTATTTGCCGCGCGCGTGCCGAAACAGTTTGCGTGAGTAGGGCAAATTTCCAGATTTGCCGAGACTGTACCAAGCCCACCGACGTTTTGTTAATTCACCGCCGAGAAGCAGAGCGCAGAGTTTTTCAAGATTCGCAGAGCGTCCGTGTTCTCCGCGCCTCTGCGGTAAAATTGAGAGGTGTTTCGGTAGCGATGCTACACTATCGGTTTAGTGCGTTATTTCTGGACAAATGGCAACATCAATTTCGACGTGCCGAGCGTAAACGAATCGGTATACGACGCATAGTTGCCAACGGTGTTCAGTGTTTGAATCTCGATGGTATGCGCGCCTTCAGACAATGATGCTGTTGCCACCGTAAAGTTTTCGGTATAGTAATTGAACGCGCCATCGCTTGGTACGCCGTTGAGCCACGTGCCGCCATCCATGCGATAACGCACTTGCGTGATTTTGTTGACGGACATCGCGGAATACACCGGCGATGCAAACGCGATGTCGGTCGCGCTGCCGCTGTACGTCATCGGGAATCCTGCGCGCGGTGTGGACGTGCGCGACGCGCTCATCTGCACGGTCGTGTCGCCGACATCGTAAATGCCATCGCCATCGCTATCGCGCCACCCCACTTGTCCGCGCACCGGCGTCGAGATGAGATAACTGGGATACGCGATTTGCTGGTTCGACGCGCTCCGCATTATCGAAGTTTCCGTTGCCGGCGTGCCGTTCTCACAATTCGTGTTCGCGATGTTGAGATAGCCGCTCGTCTCCGTGTCCGTACACCCGCTCGACGCGTACTCGTCCAAACCATTAAAGATGTGCGAGGTCTCGTGCGCGGCGACCATCTCCATGCGACTGATGCCCCAACCATCATTGTCGTACGTCATCACCATGAAGGGACCGCCGAGGTACGCGTACGCAAAATAACCGTCGGCGAACAAACCATTGCTATCGTTGATGCTGTTCGCGACAAAGATGCTGTACGCCCAATCGCGCCCGAATGTCGTGCGCCGCGCGTGATCGTACGAACGGACGGCGCTCCAATAGTTGCCAGAGTAACCCAGGTTCGTCATCACTTGCCCGATCCACAAGCCCTCGTCGTCGGTAGTGCGATTGATCGGTTCGTATCCGGTCGCGACGATGCTGGGTTCGTTGAAGGGCGTGTGAAAGACGATATTGAAACTCAGGTTCGCCGAAGGACGACCGCCTTGCGTCGCGGCAAGCACCCACCAATTCAACGCGGCGGTAATTTCGCTGACGACGGAATCGCGCGCAGTTGTCGTCCAATTTTCAGTGTTCGCGTCAATCGTCCCGTTGCTCTCGACGAGAAACACATCTACTTGGACGCTGCCGAACGCGAACATGCTTGTGTAGTAACTTGACGGCGGTGCGCTAACCGAATGAACTCCGCGCGGCGGCGCATCGGACGCGATGCGCGTATCGTTAATGAGGTCACTCCCAGGGGGGAGTTCTTGGCGCGGCGCGCGCGCTTTCGCGCGCAGTCCGTTCCACGCGCGCGCCGCAAGCTCGGCTTGCGCGTCATAATCGCGCGCGATCAGGTCGGCGTCGGCGGTGTCTGTGACGATCGCGCGGATGTGCGCCTGCCCGACCCAGTTCGCGTCGTTCGGCACGCGCGCGAGCAACGCATGTGGCGCAAACGTCACCGTCACTCGACCGCCCTGCGCGCGGATGAACGCGACGGCTTGATCCATCATCGCGATGTTGTCGGCATCGAGCAGGACGAACGCGTCGGACAGCGTGGTCGTGGCGTGTAAAGTTGAAGGCGAGACGCGTACAAGGGCTAACGCACACATGGTGAGCGCGAGCAGTGCGCGCGCGGTGGGGTTTCGGAAATGGGTCATGGCTTGCCTCGCGCGGTAGTATACCGGTTGCGCGCGCGGCAAGTCAATAGGATTTACTTCGTATCCGCCAATGCGGTTGCGCGGACGCGTGGCAAATTCAGCAACATACTGATCACCGGCATCGCCATCAACGCGAGCGCGAGCGCGAACAAACTCCAATCGAATGTCGTGGGCAGTACGTTGCGAATCGCGCGTTCACCCGCGCCGAGCGCGTGAATCGCGTCGCGCATGAACGCGTAGAGCGCGAGCAGCGCGCCGACCATACTCGCGAGCCACGCGACACGCGACGGACCGCCATCATCGCGCGCGACGAGTGTGCCGCCGACGATCATCAACGCGGCGACAAGCGCGGGCGCGAGTACCGGACCCCACCACGGCAGCGGCAACAAAAAGAGAATGTCCCAATCGAACACAGAGCGGGGCCAACCAGACATGGGCGCGAGAAAGATATAGTAAAAAATGTCCCACACGCCGAACGCGATCACAGAGTACGCGAGCCGACTGCGCCAGGTTTTGCCGGCGAGCGCGCCGACGGTCAGCAACATCACGAGCGTTGCGATCTCGCGACCCAGTTCGATTTGACCCAACCCGCCGAACATGGGCAACGGATTCGGTTGATACGGTTCGATGCGATCAATCAACGTTCGCAAATAAACGACGACCGCGGATTCGACCCACGCCATCGCGATGGCGTACAGGACGACGACGAACCAACGCGTTTTGGTATTCAACATTTCACCCTCATCCCGGATATTTTCAAATGACCGCCGACGACCGACCGCAGACCGCGGCGGTCGGTGGTCGGCCGTCGGCAGTTTACATCGCTTGTGCGACGCGCACAGCGGTGCCAACCAATTCGATGAACTCGGAGGACGCGCGCGTCGTCTGCTCGACGAACGGACCGATGCGTGTAGGTGCGGCGATGTGCCGCGCGTCCATCGGCGCGTTGCCGCGCAGCGCCTTGAGTCCGTAGAATCCATTCATCGCGAGCGACAAGCACTGCGCGCCGAATCGCAAACGCGGCGCGTGTCGGGCGAGGCGCGTCGCAATATGCGCCGGCGAGAACGCGGTGTACCACAACTCGCGATGGGCGGCGAGCAGTTCGCTCGCGCTCATCTGGCGCGGTTGAAACGCGACGTTGTAGCCGTTATAGTACTGCCAGCCGCGTTCGCGCAACAAACGATTCTGCGCTTCGAGCGACTCGTAGAGCGGCGTGCCTTTGTACGGCGTGAGCACGCTGAGGAACGGCACGTCCACGCCAATCTCGCGCAAGCGTTGCGCCATCTCGACGATGCTCTCGCGCGTGTCGCCGTCGAATCCCGCGATGAATCCCGCCATCACTGCGATGCCGCGCGCGTGCATCGCTGCGATCGCGTTTTTGTATTCCTCGATTTTGTTCTGGCGTTTGTTCGCGTCCTTGAGCGATTCGCTGCCGAAACTCTCGATGCCGAAAAAGACGCCGATGCACCCGGATTGTTTCATCAAGTTGAGCAGTTCTTCGTCGCGCACAATATCCATGCTCGCCTGCGTCAGCCACCACTTGTTCAGCGGAATCATCGCGCGCAATAGTTCTTTGATGTACGCGCGTTTCGCGGTGAGGTTGTCGTCCCAGAACCACACGACCTTGCGTTGCCACCCCTGCTTGAACGCGTCGTACCGAACATCGCGCAGAACGTCCGCGACGGGGCGCATGCGAAAACCTGGGTTGATCGCGGGCACGGAACAAAACGAGCAACTGAACGGACAACCGCGCGTCGCCTGCACGACGCGGTGCACGAAAAATCGCGGCGAGAGCAGATCGTAACGCGGCGTCGGTAGATTCTCAAGCGAGGTTGGCGTGCCAAAGTATTTTGGCTGCAACGCGCCGCGTTCGGCATCGTCGAGCAGTTGCGTCCACACCGATTCGGCTTCGCCGATCACAACCGCATCGCATCCGTGCGCGAGCGCCTCGTCTGCCCAAAACGTGACGTGCGGTCCACCCGCGATGACACGTTTACCGCGCCGCTTGAATTCGCGCGCGAGCCGGTACGCTTCGGGCGCGAACCCGGAAAAGAACGACAGCGCGATCAAATCGGCATCCGTATCGAGATCAATCCGCTCGACCTGCTGATGAATCACGCGAACGCGATGACGCGCGGGTGTGAGCGCGGCGAGATGAATGCCGGTAATCGGCGGAACAAAATTGTATTCGTGTCCGTGTTTGTATCGTTGCATGTAAACGACGATGATGTCAATGTCCATTGGCGGCTCCTTCGACTAGTTTCCAGGTCTCCGTCTTTTCGGGTTGGTGCATGGCAGCACGTGCATGAACCTCGCTGGTCAGCCCGAAATAGTAACCCAGGTTGCGTGGAATGTTCCACCACAACCCAGTCTGGCTGATTGCCAATCGTTTTATGATGTGACTGGGCGCATAGAACTGGGTCTTTGCCCATTCGTACCCAGCCATCAATTCGTCGGGCGTCATTTGTTTCGGACGAAAGACGACGTGTGTTTTGCCATTGTAATGTCGCCAATCGCGATCAATGATACGACCTTCGGTTTCAAGTTTGTGGAGCGCCGGCGTTCCTGGGAATGGCGCCATCAAGCTGATCGTCGCGTTGTCTAGCCCGATCTCGCCCAGTAGGTCTACCGTGCGCGCAAACGTGTCGCGGTCGTCGCCGTCAAATCCAAACATGACGCCGGCTTGCAATGCGATGCCGTAACGATGAAAGTGTTGCAGAAGATGGCGATAGCCGCCGACGTGATTGTGCCTCTTGCCAGTTCCATCCAAGCTGGATTGGTTCACGCTCTCCAACCCGACGAAGAGGGCTTGGCAGCCGCTCTTGGCGGCGAGTTGTAAGAATTCGTCGTCGCGGATAGATTCCATCGTGGTCTGGCTAGTCCACCAACGGTTCAACGGAGCGAGCGCGCGGAACAATTCTTTGGCGTAACGCGCATTGGCGCCGATGTTGTCATCCCAAAAGACCACGCCCTTGTCCGGTTTGGCGGCGATTTCCGCGACTACCTCTTGTACCGGACGCAAGCGAATCCGGTTCGCCTGCGGATAGATCAGGGGGATGCTGCAATAATCGCATTCGCGTGGACAACCACGCGTGGCAATCATGGGTATTTTGGTTGCCCACCATTTGTTCCAACCGCCGTTCTGAATCAAGTCGCGCCGAGAATGCGGCAACCCGGCAAGACGGGCTGGCGTTGGACAGCGGTAAATCTTTGCGCCGTTGGGCAGGACTTGTACGTTTGCGCCGGTTTCCGAGTGAATGAGGTGTGTGCCGATGGCATAGCGCGTTGCGCGTTCAAAATCTTGGACGACGCGTGCCCACACTGGCTCTGCTTCGCCAACGACGACGATGTTCGCGTGGCTAGCTACTTCGTACGGCAACAGTGTCGCGTGCGGACCGCCCATCACGACAGGCGTTCCATGCGCGCGAAATGCTTCGGCGAGTGCATACGCGTGAGGCGCGCCCGGCGTTGCCGCCGTTATGCCGACCAAGTCATACTGGTGATGCGTGTCCACGGGCTGAACGATTTCATCCGTGTGGGTGATATTCCATTGGGGCGGTGTCAATGCGGCGAGCAACGGCATCGTCAATTGTGGAAAGCGGATCAATTCATGTGAGCGCGCGTCAAGCGTCAGCGGGTCTTCGGCGGTGACAAGCAACAATCTCATTCTAAAAGTTTCCTTTTAGTAATTCAGCGAGGCGCAAAATGTCGCGGCGAACGAACCACAAGGGAATGATCCCAAACACACCAAACGAGCAATCCACCAATGTCCAGAAAAACGGAATGCCGCGAATCGGATTCATAATGACCGCGAGCGGGATAACCAACACGCACGCGATCATTCCCCACTCGATGACCCAGATATTTCGTACGGGGTTTTTGAGTGGACCCACAAACGCAATCGCGATAACGATGTGCGCGAACGCCAACCAATCGGTGCCATAGGCAAGGAACGGATAGTTGCGATACGTTTCTTGAATTCCACGATTGACGAGCGAAACCCATACAATCAGCGGCGGAATCTGAACCGGGATTGTGCGCACGATTTGATCGAGAATGCCGAGTTCCCATTCCAAAGGGAACGCAGTGAGTCCCGCTGCCAACAATGCGGCGATGAAAAAGACGAGCAATGCGCGGACGCGCATTTGCAATGCTTGGATTTGATTCATGGTGTTCTCCTCAGCGCAGAATTGTTCGGCGACCTGACGATATTCTAACATCTGCCGATTTTATCCGCTACCTCTCAAAACCGAAATTAACTGCACCCAAGTGCTTGACTTGGCGCGGTAATGCGGTACACTCAAGCCAAAACCCGAAGGGTCTCTGAGACTCTTCGGGTTTGGAGAGAATATGCTCAACCTCCTTCTCGTCGAGGACAATGAAAAACTCCGCGCCGCGTTGAAAGCCGGGATAGAGGCGACGCGCGAGATTCGCGTGACGCGCGATTGCGCGACCGGCGAAGATGCGCTCGCATACGCGCTCGATGCGTCGCCGGACGCGGTGTTGATGGACGTGCAACTGGCGAGCGAGTTGAATGGTATTCAAACCGCGATGGCGCTTCGCCGCGAACTGCCGCGCTTGCCCATCGTCTTTTATTCGATCCAAGACGACGACGCGTACTATCGCGATTTTCGGCGGTCGGGCATCCTCAGTCATTACGCGTACGTTCGCAAATCGAATTACCTTCTGCCGCAAATGATCGTCGGCTTATTGCGCGATGCGGTTGCGGGACGCAGTTTCATTGATCCGGAAATCGAAGCGCGTGTCCACGAGGTGCAACACAAGGACGAACACTCGCCGATGAATTTGCTCGAACCCGCCGAGCATGCCGTCGCGCAATTGCTCGCGCAAGGATTGACGAACGAGCAAATCGCCGCGCGGATGGGTTTCCGCGACAAGCGCACGATCAGCCGCATCAACGGACAAATCTACGCGCAGTGGGGGCTTGCCGATTCGACGACCGACGAAAAGGTCGCGCGCACGCGCGCCGCGATCATCGCGCGCGCGGAACGATTGATTACCTGGGACGACGCAGGCGTCGCGCGCGTGATGAACGAACGCGGCGAATGGATTGAGTTATGACGCGTGAATTACGAATTACGAATTACGAATTGCGATGACCGGCATTTATCTCCTCGACTGGTCGGCGCTTGCTGTTTCGATTCACAATACGATTCTGTTGTTGTGGCTCGCGCTCACGGTCGCGCTGAATGCCGAGCGACGCTCGCTCGGTATCGTGTTTGCGAGCGCGTCGCTTGTACTCGCGACCGCGTTCTTCGTCAGTCACACCGTCATCCTCGTCCTGGGTTTCTCCGCGCCGTCCGCGAATCTCGATGTGTGGTGGAACCTGGGTCTGTTCGCGGTGAGCGGTTTGCCGTTCGGTTGGTACCTCGTGACGCTCTGGTACGCCGGATTCTGGGAGACGCGCACACCGCGCTGGCATCAACGCGCGGCGCTCCTTGGGATTTCAGTTTTGAATCTCGTACAAGTTGCGTTGCTGATTGGCGCGAACCCTCTGCCGACGTTTGCGCGTGTGCTCAGACTCCAACTCGCGCGTACCTTTGAAATCAGCGGTGTTCCGATTTTGTTCCTCGTCTTTGCGCTAGATATTTTTCTCTGCGTGATTTTGTCGCTCGACGCGTTGCGTCACGCGTCGCCCGCCTCGCGCGCGATGAGCGAACTCGCGCGCACGCGTGCGCTCCCGTGGCTCGTCGCGACGAGCGGCGCGCTAATGTTGGTGAGCGGCTTGGTCGGGGCGTTGATCGCGTGGACGGTTATCGCGTTGCGTGCCGGATTCGCGCGTCTCGACACGATGACCGTCGTCGTCGCATGGTTCGATCTCATCATCGCGTTGCTCGTCGCGCTCGCGATCATTTTTGTCGGACAGGCGATCACGTTCTATGAATTGTTCACCGGCAAAATCCTGCCGCGGCGCGGTCTATTTCGCGAGTGGCGCAGCGCGGTGATTCTCGCGATGGGTTATGGCATGGTCATCGCGTTTGCCTTGATCACGCACATGCAGACGATTTACATCGTTTTGCTGACGCTCGCGCTGATGACGATTTTTTACGCGTTGTTCACGTGGCGCGCGTACCTCGAACGCGAACGGTACATCCGCGATTTGCGACCGTTCGTCACAAGCCAACGTCTGTACGACAACCTGGTCGCGCCGGTTTCACCCGCGGAACTCGACGCGGCGATTCCATTTCGCGCGCTCTGCCGCGATGTGCTGGGCGCGCGCGTCGCGCACCTCGCGCCGCTCGGACCGCTCGCGCCGCTCGTGCCCGCGCTTGCGTATCCGGAGCAGGCGAACTTTCCCGCGCCGACCGATCTCGCGCAATTCGATTCCGCGCAAGCGATGTGTGCGCCGATTGATCCGGCGCGCAATGGCGGCGCGCTCTGGGCGATTCCACTGTGGAGCGAGCGCGGGTTGATCGGCGTTTTGCGTTTAGGTGAAAAACTCGACGGCGGGTTGTACGCACAAGAGGAAATCGAAATCGCGCGCGCGAGCGGCGAACGATTGATTGACACCGCCGCGAGCGCGGAACTTGCGCGGCGGTTGATGGCGTTGCAACGCCAGCGGATGACCGAGACGCAATTGTTGGACCGCCGCGCGCGGCGCGTGTTGCACGACGACATTCTGCCGAAACTCCACGCGGCGATTCTGACGCTGGGTGATGTAAATCGCGATGCCACCGATTTGTTGGCAACCGCGCATCGCGAGACGTCAAACCTCTTGCGCGAGATGCCGACGAGCGCCGCGCCAGAAGTCGCGCGACTGGGCATCATCGGCGCGCTGAAGCAAAGCATCGCGGAGGAATGGTCGCGCGCGTTCGATTCAGTCGAGTGGGACATCGAGAAAAATGCGGAGCAAGCCGCGCGCGCTTTGCCGACGCTCACGGTGGAGACCCTGTTCTTCGCCGCGCGCGAAGCGATTCGCAACGCGGCGCGGTACGGGCGCGAGGATGACGCCGCGCGCGCGTTGCATTTGCAAATCGCCGTTCGCGCGCGCGACGCGTTTGAAATCGTCGTGCAAGACGATGGGATTGGGTTACACAAGACCAAAATATCCGACGAGGGCAGCGGACAGGGCTTGGCGCTGCACAGCGCGATGCTCGCGGTGGTTGGAGGCACACTGGCGATTGAATCGCGGGAAGGGACACGCGTAACGATTGCGTTACCGGGTCGTGGATTGGTTATTTAGAAATATCCGGCAGATAGTAGAATTCTAAAGTTCCACTTGGGGTCCCAGTCCTGGTAGGTGTACTGGTGGGTGTACTGGTGGGCGTGCCCGTCGCAGTGGATGTTGCGGTTGGTGTATTGGTCACGATTGACGTTGCAGTTGGTGTGTTGGTGGGGGTGTTGGTTGGTGTGTTAGTGCGTGTGTTGGTTGGTGTGTTAGTTGGTGTGTTGGTGGGAGTGTGAGTTGGTGTGTTAGTGCGAGTGTTGGTGGGGGTGTTGGTAGGCGTGTTAGTTGGTGTGTTTGTGCGTGTGTTGGTAGGCGTGTTAGTTGGTGTGTTGGTGGGAGTGTTGGTGGGCGTATTTGTCGCAGTGTTCGTTGCTGTCGGCGTCCTGGTTGGCGTGTTAGTTGGGGTATTGGTTGGGGTGGGTGTTGGCGTGGATGAAAAAATAAAGCTACCCCAGCGCGTTCCCCAGCGACCAGTCTCGCCATTGATGGGCGTGCCTGGTGTCAGGGCATACTCGTTGAAAATCCAAAATGTATTTTGGTCGGATGGATCGAGCGAGACGCCGCTGTAATCGCCCCAACGATTTCTGGTTCCCCCAAAGGTGCGTTCGTAAACCCCCTGTCCGGTTGCCAATGCCAGAACCGGTTGGACAGTTCCAGCCGAGTCGGTCGCGAGGCGTCCCGTGTAGTACGCCCCCGCGTATGTGTTCGAGCCAGATAGCGCGAACCCGATTGCCATGTTCCCAGATTGATCTACCGTAATCGAAGGGTAAAATGTGTACGCCGCTGCATCTATTTCGTTGCCGCCCACGTTGCCTTGATCGGCAATCGCAAGCGACGCGAGATTCGTCGTGTCCACGCGAAACCAATGTGCCGTCGCTTGACCGGCGTCGGAACCGGAAGGTGGAATGATTGTGGTTGACACCCACAAGGCATTGTTGCGCCAAACGACGTTCAGCGCGCGCCGGTCACCCGTGTCAATCAGCATCGCGCTTCCAGGTTGTGGCGCATCCGGCATGGTACTAATCGTCGTATTGTCAATGTTGCCCACGTTGACAAATTGGTGCGAAAACGTTGGCGTGCTTAAAGGATTGTCCACGCGAATGATGCTCAAGTATTCATTCGTGCCATCGCTAAAGCCGGAATAACGTACAAGAAAGGTGCCGACTCCGGCGGGAGGAGTGCCAAACATGTGCGTAGGTTGTGCCGTTGTCGCGCTTTGACCTACGGCGCCCGACGGATCGTACACACTCACGGACGCCGCGCCGCCAGCGTAAAAGGGTGTCTTGTTGATGATCCACAAGCGCGCACCGCCGTATGCTCCGCCGGTTCCAAAGCCGAACATATTCGCGGTCACATAAATTGCTTGACTATCCACCGCCAACCCAGGATAGTCTGCCCAGCGATCCAGTCCACCAAGATTGAGCATCGAATTGATCGCGGTCCAGTACCACGTACCGTTCGGATCGCTATCATCCGACACGGCGACCAGGATGCGTGACGAGTTCGATGCGTCGCCAGATGCCGTATCTGTTTTTTCCAACGCGAGCGCGATAAAGCGATTGTTGGATTGATCGTAAATGACTTTGGGGTCGAACAATCCGTTCACCGGCGCAAGATTCGCAAAGAAACTGCCTACCGCATTGCCCGTTGGAATCTTGCCGAGGCGTTGACTGTTTTGTTGAACGCCGGCTTTGGTGTGCCACTCGATTGACGTGTTGACGACTGAGACCACATGATTCAATCCAACTGCTCCGATTGGGTCGGGCGGAATGTAATACCAACCGCCATTGTTTGAACCATTTTCATCGAAATGGATGCCTTCGATAGTCGTGCCAAGCGGTGGAATGCGCGGCGCGCGGGCACGCGGAATCGAGCTCGGCGCCAGGTTCGAGAAAATAGCGCGGAGCGAATCATTGGGCACCGGACCAGTTGGCGCGTCAACCTGTGAAAGAATGATCGGTGCCTGGCTTTTGACCGCGTGTGGGAATGTGCTGATGAGTGTGATGAGGAGGCAAGCGGCGGCAAGGACCAGACTGGACCAATGCAGCCATCGAGGTTTTTGTCTCATGTGTTCTTCCCACGATTTTTTCAAAATTGGGTGATGCACATAATACGCATAAAGCTTGTTCGTTGCAATAGCGTTCCCAGAATCGGGTGTCCGTCAAAATTTTAGAACACTCAACCTTGCGAAGGATTAGACGACAAATCAAATAGGATTGCCGTTCAACCTTCGCAAGGTTTTTTCACCACCCAAAAACTTGACGCCCCCCAGAATCCGGTCGTGAGTGAATCTCTTGGCGTGAGATCGAGTTGCTCACGCGCGTATCGGCAATTTAGCATCGCGCGCGATGTTGTGATATATTGAGAATCGAAATTTCAAATCAATCCAACGGAGGATGCGATGTTGTTGTGGGACATTTTCGTTCTCTTTACGCGCGTGGCGATGTTTTCGTGGGGCGGCGGTCCGGCATCGCTTGCGTTGATGCAACGCGAAGTGACATCGGCGAAATGGATTCCGCCGGGCGCGAGTGAGCCGGTGGCGTGGGCAACGCCGGAGGAATTCGCGGACGCGGTTGCGTTGGGCAACGCGTTGCCCGGTCCCATCGCGCCGCAAGTGTCCGCGTATGTCGGTTACAAACTCGCCGGGGTTGGGGGCGCGGTTGCCGCGGCGGGCGGCACGGTTTTGCCGACGACGATCTTGATGTTGGTGATGGTCGTCGCGTTTTTCGGCGTCAAGGATTTGCCCGCGCTCAAATCCATGATTACCGCGGTGCGCCCGATCGTCGTCGGCTTGCTGTTGTGGACGGCGTACGATATGGCGTTTACGGTGTTGAACGCGAAAAAATTGGGTTGGAGCGCCGGGATCGCCCAGAGTTGGGATAAACTCGCGCTGGCGATTGTCTCGTTCGGTTTGTTCACGTTTACCGATATCAATCCGGTGTTCATCATCCTGGGCGCGGCGGCGCTGGGATTCATCATCTATCGTTAGAAGGAGACCTTTGTGCAAACACTTGATCCGATTGGCGAAAAGATTCGCCACAGTTTCGAAGCGAAGAATGCCGCGCGGGACGCCGCGCTCGCCGCGTCGCGCGAACTGATTCGTCACTGCGCGCTTTCGATTCGCGCGACGCATCGCGCCGAACATGCCGACGCCGCGCAATTGCTGGGACGCGCCAAGGACATTGCGACGCAAATGAAAGCGAACGTTGCCGCGTATCCCGATTTGTATTTCGCGGGATACGTGCAGGACGCGCTCAAGGAATTTGCCGAAGCGAACATCGTTGCGTCGCTCATCACCGGCGGAACGATCCCTGACCCGGACGCGCTCGGCATCGAGTACGCGGCGTACCTCAACGGTCTCGGCGAAGCGGCTGGCGAATTGCGCCGCTACGCGCTCGACATCATTCGCCACGATACGAGCGAACGCGTCGAAAAAGTGCTCGACGCGATGGAAGACATTTACTCATTGCTCGTGACGATGGATTTTCCAGACGCGCTGACCGGCGGTTTGCGCCGCACCACCGACATGGTGCGTGGTGTGCTCGAACGGACGCGCGGCGACTTGACGATTGCGGCGCGGCAGGAAAAACTCGAAGCCAGGTTGCGCGAGTTTGAGGAGAGGTTGGGAGGGAAATAGATGGTGGGAGAAGATTCGCGCGTCCTCCGTGCAAGTGAGATCGGCGAGTATATGTTTTGTCATCGCGCGTGGTGGCTGCATCGCGTTTGCGGCGTCGCGTCCGCGAATCGCGTCCAGATGCAAGCCGGGGTTGCTCGCCACGTCGAACATGGACGCGCGGTGCATCGTGTCGGCGTACTCGAACGCGCGTCGCGCCTCCTCGTGATTCTTGCGATTGTGCTTGCCGTCGCGTTTGCGCTTGCGCTGTTGTCGCCGCGTTGAGGATCGCGATGGCTGGTCTCCTTGCCGCGCTGGTTGTGATCGCCTTGCTCGCCGCGTTCGTCGTGCGGATTGCCGCGCGGACGCAACGCGCGCAGACGGGGTTGCCATTCGGCGCGCGCGTGGTGTACGCGGACACCGGCGCGTGGGAAAAGGTCGAGCGTCCGCTTTTCTCGCGACGATACGCGTTGACCGGCAAACCGGATTACATCGTCACACACAACGGCGCGGTCATTCCCATCGAGGTCAAACCGAATCGTCGCGCGTCCGCGCCGCGCGAGTCGGATGTGTTGCAACTCGCCGCGTACGGATTGTTGATCGAAGAGACGCAGCGCGTCGCGCCGCCGTACGGTTTGCTCAAGTATCGCGACGCGGTGTTTCAGGTGGATTTTACCGACGCGCTGCGCGCGCAGTTGCTCGCGGTGATGGACGCGATGCGCGCTGATCTCGATGCGCGTGACGTGCCGCGTCATCACGTCGAATCGTTCCGTTGTCGCGCGTGCGGTTATCGCGAAGAGTGTGGTCAGGCATTGGAATAAAGACCCGTCAGGTTTTTCGTAACCTGACGGGCTTGATTTGTCGAAGGGAACGGATGCCGTTCCGTTCCGATTGAATGAACGCGGCGGCGAGCGTTTACTACGACGTAGGATTTGCCGGACGAAACAATGCGATGCTCGCGGTTTGACCGTGTAAGAAATTTTTACCGCCAATCGGTCCAATCTCGCCCGCGCAGAAAAAGCCGGCAAGGTTCACGCCGCCCAATACGCTTTGAATCGTTTGGATGTCGCCGTTCGGATGCGGATACAAGCGCGTGCCGCGTCCGTTGCACGAAAAGACGAGCGCGCCACTCGGTTGATCGAAAAAGGTTTGCGGCGTCAACTGCATTTCGAGGTCTTCGGTTGCGGTCGTCGCATCGCGCAAATGGAATTGAATCGTTTCGCCGGCGCGAACATGATCGCCAATTGCAATCGCGCCCGATTCGTGATCCACGCCCACCAATCCGCGCACGAGAAAATCGCCGCGACCCAGGTCGGGTTTCGTCGGGTCAATCGCGCGCCCAACATACAAACCGTTGTTGAGCAGCGCGCGGTCACTCGGCGCGAGTTGTTCGATCAGACTTTGAATCTGCGGCAGCGGCGGTTCGCCTTCGATGGCGTAAATCACATTCTCGCGCGCGTTCGACACGGTGAACGCGCGACCGATCGGACGACATCCTTGCGACACGACGACATCCACTTCGAACGCGCCGCGCAAGGCGACGCCGACCGCGCCTTCGATAAACACACGCTCGTTCAACAACAGCGAATTGCCTTTCGCGCGCGCCGAGCCGCTCGCCATGCCGCCGACCATCGGCACGCCGGGATAAAAGCGATTGAACGCGTCGAGCACGCGGTCCATTGGCGTCGAGAACGGATCGGCGAGCAACACAAATAAACGCGTATCGCGCGGTGCGCCGAGTGTCTGCTCAAAGGGCACGCGGGTTTTGAGCGTCGCGTCCCAGTCCTCGGGGTTTAGCGCGAAGGGAACTAATTCGACCGCCGGCAAGTGCGCGGCGACGACGGTGATCGCCGGTTCGCGCTCGATTTCGGCGTCGCGTCCGATGACGCCTTCGGCGGTGCAACCCAGCATCACGCGTGGGTGCAACGCATCGCGCAAATTATCCGCGACGAAAACCGATCCGCGCGCGAAATGCGGCGAGAGAAACGCGATCAGCAAATTCACCGGCAGGTGACCGATTTGATTGAGGATGCTTTCTGCAAGCGCGCGCGTCGTTTCGCTAATATCGCGTCCTTGCGCGGTGGCAGAAGCAAAGAGTACTGTTTCGTTCATCGTCGCTTTCTATTCTGCGAACACATCGGCGAGTGAGATGGTGAAACCAGGCAGCACGTCGTCGCCGGTCAAGGTGTCTTCGATGCCGAAACAGCGAATATCCGTCAGCGCGCGGTACGCATGCACGATTTCGTTTTCTGGATCCACCACCCACACGAGGCGCACGCCAATCGAAAAATAATCTTCGAGTTTGCGCGTGACCTGATTCCAGCGATCATCCGGCGACAGGACCTCGACGATCAAATCCGGCGCAACGTCGAGGAAACCGGATTTACCGCGATTTGCCAGTCGCTCGTTTGAGATAAAAACAATGTCAGCGCCGCGTACTGTGTCCGGCATCCGTCGAATGAAAATGCCGACCTCACCGCCGCTGACGCGTCCCAGTTTGTGTTGGCGGACAAACGCACGGATTTCTCCTCCCAAATTGAACTCAACGATGCCATGCATTTCTCCGGTCGGTGCTATGTTAATGATTTCTCCTTCGATGAGTTCGCATCGTCCAATATCGCCCATCTCGAGCAGTTCTTCGCCGGTGATTTTGGTTTTTGCTTGCGCGGTTTCGATTATCGTTTGAGGTATGGCGCTCATACGCGTGCTCCTTTTCAGATGACCTGATTCTACCGCAGGTACGCGGCGGCGTCAATCGTCACCGCGTGCCGAGGTACTCGATCACTTTTGTGAACTGATTTTCCGAAATGCGTTCTGCGTCGCGTAACGTTTGAACGAGTTCGCGGAACGTGTAAATGACGTGCACGATACATCCGCGCGCGGTCACCGCGGCAACGCCGCCCTGTTCGCGATCAACGAGCACGACGACATCGCGTACTTTGAGTCGCGCGGTCTGCAGCGTGTCAATCGCTTCGAGATTGCTTGCGCCGGTCACGATCAAATCGTCCAACAGCACGACGGTCTCGCCCGATTTGAATTCACCTTCGACGCGCCGATCCGAGCCGTAATCTTTTTTGAGCGAGCGCGGATAAATCAACGGGCGTTCCATTTCGAGTGCGACCGCGGTGCCGATGGGTAATGCCGCGAGCGGAATCGCGGCGATGCGGTCGAACGCGAGCGGTGCAAGCGTTTGCGCGATTTCGTGCGCCGATTCGCGCAAGACGTTTGGATGCGAAACGAGCACGCGCAGGTCGAGGTAGATCGGCGCGAGCGCGCCGGTTTTCATTTTGAATTTACCAAATTGAATCGCGCCGATGTGATGCCAACTAACAATCAAGTCTGGGTTCATTTGATCCTCACATAACCAGTATGCTAGAACTCGCTTGGTAGCGGTTTGCCATCGGTGAGGCGATGCGGTCGGCAGTGTTGACACTTGGTGCGATAGCGCGCGAATTGCCGCGCCGCGTCGTACGCCTGCGCGAATGTGGCGAATGGACCGTACCAATGGCTGGCGCGTCGCAACGCGCGCGGATGAATGCCGTGACCATCATTGCAGTACACACAGTGCGACAGGTGCACGCGCGCCAACGTGCCCGGCACACTCCGATTCACATAGATGTGGAAGGTCAGCATAGGATTTTCTGCCAGCCAACCTTGCGAAGGTTTAGCCGCCAAAGAGAAACGCGTTTCGGATCATCCTTGGCAAGGTTTTTCACCGCAAAGTCTTACGGAACTAACACGGCTTCGAGTAATGCCATTCGCACGAATAACGCGTTCTCGGCTTGGCGAAAGTACGCCGCGTTCGGCAACGCGTCCACGTCGGGTGCGATTTCGTCGCCGTGCGGTGATGGGTGGAGCACGACCAGGTTGGGCTGGGCATTCGTGATGAGTTCGCGCGTGAGCACGAAAAAATTTTTGAATTTCTCGTACTGTCTGAGATCGGCAAAGCGTTCGCGTTGCATCCCGGTCATGTACACGACATCCATTTTTTGCAGCGTTTTGGGCAGGTCGTTTGTTTCTTCGACGCTGAATTCGTTCTCGCGCAAGTAATCGGTAATATCCGGCGGCATCGCGAGCGCGGCGGGCGCGACGAACGACAAGTCTACTTGGAAGAGCGATAGCGCGCGCGCGAGCGAGTGCGCCGCGCCGCTATTCTTCAAATCGCCGACGAGCGCGACGCGTAAATGATCGAGCGTTCGCTTTTCCGCGCGAATCGCATACAGATCAATCAACGCTTGCGTCGGATGTTCGCCCGCGCCATCGCCGGCATTGATGATCGGAATGCTCACTGTGTCCGCCGCGTGTTGCGCCGCGCCGGTTTCAGGATGACGCAGGATAAGCGCGTCCACGTCGCGCGCGAGCGCGTTCAGCGCCTCGGGGAAATTCTTTGCTTGGGTGTCGAAGGGCGCGAGCCGCGCACCGAGCTGGTGTATCGCGTCCGCAAACCCTGGGAGGGTGCGCGTGCTCGGTTCAAAGAACGCGGTCGCCACGCGTTTATCGGCGAGTGTGCGTGTCGGCGCGCTGTCGTTGAGTTGGGTGCGCAATTCGTCCGCGCGCGCGAACAAATTTTCGATAGATGCGCGCTTGAATTGCGCGGCGGATAGTACGTCGTTGCCGTAGAAACTCATGCTCGCTCCGTGAAATCGCGTGAACAAAAAAGACCTTTGAGAAATGTTCTCAAAGATCGAATATGAAAAAGGAATGTCGCCAATTTGTTCACCGGGAATGACAAGGTCGCGACAAAGTATAGCGCACTCGGACAAAATGTCAATTGCGTGCCCCCGCTCCAACTTTTTTCCTCTTGACAACTTGGGGTGGGCGTAGTACTCTGCCAGCAATGGCAAGCGCACTCGATTTTCTGCGCGCGTCGCAAAATCGCGACGGCGGTTGGGGCTACCGGGTTGGCGCGATGTCGTTTGTCGAACCGACTGCTGCGGTTCTGCTCACATCGCGCGACGCGAATCCGCGCGCGCGCGATTTCTTGCTTGGACTGCAACACCGCGATGGTGGCTGGGGCATCGCCGCCCTCGACGATGAAAGCGGCTGGATGACCGCGTGGGCAGTGTGGGCGCTCGCGCGGACGGGTGACGCGCGTGACGCGGTGACGCGCGGCGTCGCGTGGTTGCTGGAGGTCGAGGTCTTGCGTTTCACCGACCCTGGCGCGCGCGACAAGACGAATGAATTGTTACGAATTGACGCGTCGTTGCGCGGTTGGCCCTGGCAATCTGGCGATGCGTCCTGGGTTCAGCCCACCGCGCTCGCGATGCTCGCACTGAATGCGGCAGGGCAGGGCGCTCACCCGCGTGTGCGCGAAGGCGAGCAATACCTGCGTGACCGCGCGATTGCCAGGGGCGGTTGGAACGTCGGCAATCCGTGGATGATCGGCAAACCGGTTCCCGCGACGATTCAAGATACGGCGATTGCGTTGTTGGCGCTGCGCGCGGTCGGTGAATCAGATCGTGAACCGCACATTGCGAACGCGATTCAATTCATGCGCGACACGTTTATAACGCTGAACACGCCGGCGGAACTCGCGTGGGCGAGCTGGGCATTGGATAATTGGAGATTGGAGATTGGAAATTGGATGTTGGAAGTTGAGAACGCGCGTGCGCGACTGAATGAGTTGCAACAAGCCGATGGAAGTTGGCAGGGCAATCCATTTATCGCCGCGATTGCATTGCGGGCAATTGGAAGGTGATGCGCGATGTCTGATCCACTCTCCAACTTCCAACTTCCAATTTCCAGACTATCGCGTCGTGCGTTTCTTCGTCTCGCGTTGCTCGGCGCGATTGCCGGCGGCGTGGCATATATCGCCAAGGCGATCGAGCCGGTCGGACTCAACTGGCTCGCGTGGATGGCGCGCGGATACGCGACGAAAACGTTCGCGCCGCGCGCACGCGTCGCGCTCGCCGCGTGCCCGTCGTACGACGCGGATGTGCTTGACGCGCTGCGCCGCGCGTGGCGCGATGCGAACGCGCCGAACCTGCGCGATCAACGGGTTGTGCTGAAACCCAACCTCGTGGATTTTGTCGAGGCGCATCCTACCTTTACGCATCCGCGTGTTACGCAAGCGATGATTCAACTCGCGCGCGAACAGGGCGCGCGCGACATTGTCGTCGGCGACGGACCAGCGTTTCGCCGTGACGCGCAAGCGATTCTCGACGCGACAGGATATGCGGCGATGCTCGCGCGCGAGCAAGTGCCGTTCGTGGATTTGAACTACGACGACTTGGTGAGCATCCCGTTGAAGAACGGTTACACAAGAATGAAAACGCTGTTCCTCGCGCGGACGATTGCGGACGCGGATGTGTTCATCTCGATGCCGAAGTTGAAAACGCATCACTGGACGACGATATCGGCAAGCGTAAAGAATCTTTTCGGCATTGTGCCCGGCATCAAGTACGGTTGGCCCAAAAACACTCTGCACGTGCGCGGCATTCCGGTTTTTCTCGCCGAGTTAGTGGACTCGTTGCCGACGCGTGCGTCCGCGGTTGTGGATGGCGTGGTGGGGTTGGAAGGCGATGGTCCGCTGTTTGGCGGTGCGGTGAAAAGCGGTGCGTTGGTCGTTGGGACGGATTTGCTCGCGGTGGATGCGACGTGTGCGCGCCTGATGGGCTTTGATCCGGCGGCGATTGACTATTTGAACTTTGCCGCGTGGGCGGGTGTTGGCGCGATTGCCGAAAACAAAATCGAACTCGCGGGCGAGTCGCTCGCGCAATTGGCGCGGGTATACGAGCGACCGCCGTAGGTGGAGCGAAAACCGAATGCGTACCAACCTTTCCTGGGTCGCCATTGCATTATGTTTTGGAATCAGTTTTCTATTTGGGTTGGGTATATTGGTGGATTGGAAGACCGCGTCGGAATTTCGGTACTGGCCCTTTGGTGTGGATGTGTATCCGCATTGGGTTGCCACGCGCGCGATCTGGCGCGGCGACAGTCCATATTCTCTTCAAGTATTACGTGAGACCCAGCAATTGATCTACGCTAGACCGCTCGAACCCGGTGATGATCCGTTCGGTTTTTACTATCCCGCGTACGTTTCGTTCATCATCTTGCCATTGACCTGGTTGCCCGTTGAGTGGGCAGGATTGGTATGGAGCGCAGTCAATTGGGCTGGACTAGTCACACTTGCCATCGTGTGGAGTTGGCGGATCAAACCGCGATTGCCGCCAATACCTTGGGGACTAGTTTTACTCTCGGTGATTTTTTATCGCCCGGCATTTCTTGCTGTGATCAATGGTCAGTACGGATTGTTTGTCGTCGCGTGTACACTGGGCGTGTGGTGGCTGATTCGAGCGCGGCACGATGGTTGGGCGGGTGGGCTATTAGCATTTGCCACGATCAAACCTTCGATCAGTTTACTTGCGCCATTAGTGATATTATTGTGGGCGGCGCGGGAGCGACGCTGGAATGGCGTGAGTGGTTTTCTGATCGCACTGGGATTGTTGGTCGGCGCGATGACGTTGCGAATTGGTTGGTGGGTACCAGATTTTCTCCGCGCCTCCCAAAGTTTTGCGTCCAAGCCCGGTTCGTGGATGACGCAAGATATTTTTTCTCTTGCCGGTTTTGTGTGGTTGGCGGGTGCGCTCGCGTTGTTGGGCATCGGTCTAGTGCATCTGTGGTCACGGCGCGATTTTCCGTGGCTAGCGATCATCGGCGCGCTCTGTCTCAACTTACTGATTATTCCGCATCTCTTGGAGTACGATCTGACCGTGCTATTGCTCGCCCTATTTTGGCTTGGCGCGCAGTGGCGCACGGTACGATGGGGTCTGGCGGGGTGGCTTGTGTTGATTTGGATGCCCTGGCTGTCGTGGCTGTTTCTCCTCGCCATCGGCGGGACTACCGAGCAGTGGTGGAAATTGATTTGGCAATTCTATCCCAGTTTACTCATCTATGCGATGCTGGTCTGGGTGTGGCGTACGTGGCGTGACAACCCGAACGCGGGCGCGAAGTGAAATTGATGCGTCGAGTGGTCCGCGCGCGTATACTTGAGAATTGGTTGACCTAAAAAACACTCGTATGCGTTCGCGAAAGGAGGAAGATGTTGCGCGCCAAATTCGCGGTTCATTCGGATTTTTTGATGGTGCTCACGCTGTTTATTGCTTTCCGTTTGTTGATGATGGTTTGGTTTAGTCCGGCAAGTGTTTTTACCGGCGGTTTTCTCGGACACGAGTATTACTTTGATATGGCGCGATATTCTGAACAGGGATATTATCCATTCGTTCATTTCTGGTTTGAATATCCACCCGTTTTTCCTTATCTTGCCATTGCGGTTTATAAACTAACATCACTCGGACAGGCGAATTTCGAATATTTCAGTCGTGTGCTCACACTCGCCGTGCTGCCGTTCGATATTCTGACGCTCGTCAATGTCTACCGAATCGCGCGTCGGGTTTACGATGGAATGTCGGCTGTGCGTGTGAGTTGGATTTACGCGCTCTTGCTCTTACCGGCGTACTATTGGTGGCATGTCCCCGATCCGATTCTGGTAGCGCTGACCATGCAATCGTTCTACTGGTTGCTCGCCGGGCGCAACAGTGCAGCGGCATTTGCGCTTGCCATTGCGATTGCCACCAAATTCACGCCGGTGATTCTCGTGGGTACAGCGTGCCGATTCATTGCGACGCGGCAACAATTATTTCTCTTTACAGTATCACTCTGCGCGATCGTGGTGTTGATCTTTGGTTCATTCTTTATCCAGTCGCCGATCTTTACAATTGCTTCCTTTCAAGCACTTGTGTCCGTTTCGTCGTGGGAAACAATTTGGGCATTGCTGGATGGAAACTTTACTTACGGCAATGTCGGGTTGATGCCGCGGCATTTTGATCCGGCGATGGCGGCAGTGCCAGTGTACAATCCGCCGATTGTGCCGGGTTGGTTGACGC
Source organism: Chloroflexota bacterium (assembly GCA_016219275.1). NCBI lineage: Bacteria > Bacillati > Chloroflexota > Chloroflexota bacterium. Next base: position 22,688 of record JACRBM010000068.1, on the reverse strand, counting down.
TGGCCTTCTTCGGCGCACTCTTCTTGATTGTGTTTACGCGCCCGGTTGATCCTGCCAATCCGCGGCAAGTGCTCGTGTTTACCGGAGTTGTGTTGATGTTGTTTCTTCTCTGGAGCAAAGGGTGGAGTCCGCAATGGGCGACGTTGGTCATTCCCTTTTTCCTCCTCTGTTACCCAAATTGGCGTGGGCTGTTGCTATCGCTTGTGCTCACTTTTGTAGGTTTGCTGGATTCCCTAATTACGTTGAGTCTCAATAATCCGGGTATGTATACGCTCGGTGTCATTGGACGAACCACCGTGTTTATTTTTGTCGCGTTTGATCTTTATGCGGAATTGATCCATCGTGTGCCGGTCGCGCGCGCAAATGAACCTACGGTTTGCGTGGACAAATGAAACGCGAGTCATTTGGCAACTGGTTTATCGTTCTTGTCGCCGTTGGATGGTTGTTTGTTGTGACAACCAGTTATTACATCGTGCACAAGCCGTTCAGCGTCGAAAACGCACTGGCGATTCTCAACCTACTGGCAAACCTCGTTGTTGCCGGCTCGCTGTACATCCTAGCCGCAACTATCGGTCGGCGAGCCACGCGCGCGGTCGAGTTTGCCTCACCACTCGAAGCGATTGTCTTGAGCACGGGGCTTGGGCTTGGCTTGATTTCGTTCGCCGTGTTCGCGCTGGGTTTACTCGGATGGTTGCAGCGCGTTTTATTTTGGAGTGTGCTCTTGCTCGCCCTGTTTCTGGTGCGTCACGATGCGCGCGCGACCTGGCGCGATATGCGCGCCTTACGATTTCCGATCGCGTCGCGTTTCGAGCGCGTGCTCGCGATCTTTAGCGCGGCGACCTTGTTGCTCGCGCTTATCACCACATTGCCGCCGACGCTCGCGTGGGACGCTCAATTGTACCATTTGTTCGGTGGCAAACTCGCACTTGCCCAGGGACGGATCGGAGTCCCGCCGGATGTCCTCTCGCTGAATTATCCATCGTTGACCGCTATGTTGTATCTCGCGGCGATGACACTAAAGGACGATGGCGCAAGCGCATTGATTCATCTTGGATTCACGCTGTTGACGTGCGGCGCGCTGGCTAGTTTGAGCCAGCGCTTTTTCTCTGCGCGCGCCGGCTGGAGCGCAATCGCACTACTCTTGAGCGCGCCGTCATTTGTGTTGGTATCGACGTGGCCCTACGCGGACGCGGCGCTTGCTTTTTTCACAGTGGGCGCGTTGTACGCGATCCTCGTCGCGACGGAACAACGCGGAATCGGATGGTATCTGGTCGCCGGCGCATTTGCCGGACTGGCATTGGGCACGAAATATACCGCGGTGATCGTTCCGGTGGCGATGGGAATTGTCTATTTGGTACGGCAAAAGAATTGGGCGTGGTCGCATCTCGCTTCGCTGATTGCGATGACAACCGTATTCGCTTTGCCCTGGTACGCGCGTAACTGGATATTTATGGGTAATCCGATTTATCCATTCTTTTTTGGCGGGCGCTACTGGGATGCATTCCGCAATCGCATCTATGCTGGCTCTGTGAGTGGTTTTAGTGGCGAGCCGTGGCGTTTGGCGCTCGCGCCCTGGGAAGCGACAATCCTGGGTCAAGAAGGCAAGGCGATGTACGAGGCAACGATCACTCCCCTCTTGCTCGCGGTGTTGCCGCTGTTGTTGTTCGTCTGGCGCAAAGAAGCGCGTGTGGCAACCCACCGCGCGCTCCAGCACACGCTCGTGTTCGTTAGCGTCTTGTTTGCTTTTTGGTTGTTGGGTCTGTATTATTCGGATGGCTTGAAGCAGACGCGCTTGCTGTTCCCGGCTTTTCCCGCGTTTAGCTTAATTGCCGCGCTGGCACTCGAACGACTAAGCGCGCTCGATGTGCCGCAATTTTCGCTTGCGCGGTTGACGCGCTGGATTGTGTTGTTCGTTCTGTTGTTGACATTACTCGGTCAGGTTCTCGGTGTGATTGAGGCGAATCCCTTTCCACATCTGCTGGGTTTTGAATCGCGCGAAACGTATCTGGCCCGGCGGCTCACGCCGACGGGTTACTGGGACGCGATGCAATTTCTAGGCACGTTGCCGTCACCCCGCGTGTACTTTTTGTGGGAGCCGCGTGCGTACTATGTTGCTGATACGGTGGTCACACAACCGGATGAAGTGCTTGATCTGTTTCCGCATCTGCGCCATCAGTACCGCGATGCCGCGAGCATCGCGCGCGCGCTTCGCGCACAGGGGTACGAGTACGTGCTGGTGAATCGCTGGGGCTTGAATTTTGTGTTGGAGAGCGGCTATACCGGTATGACGGCGGAGGATGTTCAAGTGTTGCAAGAATTGACGACGCGGTACGCGCGCCAAGTGCACGGCGGTTTGGGTGTGGAATCACGCGCGGATGCCGATGGCAAGTTGCTAGTTCTCCATGCCGACCGCGATGTGTACGCGATCTACCGCCTGGTGGAACCATAGACAAAAATGGCTCCACCCCGTCGACTTGGAGTGTTGCTTGGCGCGCTTGTTTTGCTGTATCTCGCGTTGACGTGCGCGTTTTACGTTGGCGTCGCGTCGCAAGTGCCCGGCGCAAATGATTTCTACTCGCGCTGGATGGGCGCGCGCGCCCTGTTCTTGCGCGGGCAGAATCCGTACTCCCATGAGGTTACGCAAGACATTCAAATCGGCATGTACGGGCGGCTCGCGCGTCCCGACGAAGACCAGGTCGCGTTTGCGTATCCGCTCTACGCCGCGTTTTTTGCGTTGCCGTTCATCACTCTGTCTTACGCGTGGGCGGAATCGTTTTGGATTGCGTTGCTCGTTTTAGTTGTGCTCAACGCCGGCGTCGCACTGGCGCGTTTTTTTGCGTGGCGATTTACGCCGCCCAAGTTACTCGTGCTCATTCTGTTCGTGTTGGCTTTTTATCCGGTCTTGCGTGGACTGTTCTTGGGTCAATTCACTTTGCTTGTGTTTGCTAGCATGGCATTTGGCTTGGTTCTGCTCGCGCGCCACAATGACGAATGGGCGGGCTGGGTTCTGGCAATCAGTACAGTCAAGCCGCACATTGCCGTTGTGGCGCTTACCACGATTTTTGTCTGGGTGATCGCGCAGCGACGTTGGCGTGTACTACGTGGTTTTGTCAGCGCGATGGCTGTGCTTGGCGTTGCGGCAACAATTCTCTTACCCAGCTGGTTCGGTGATTTTGTCGGCGCGGTGAACGCGTATGCCGGTTACATTCAAGTCGGTCCGCCGTTCCAAGTGTTATCGGAAATGTTTTTGCCGTTGGCATGGACAACGCCATTTTTTATTGGCGGCACGATTCTCTTGTTTGGTATGTTGGTGTATCGGATCGTCAAAACATTTCGCCGCGATGTGATGTCGTTTATTCCAACGATTGAACTGGCAATGCTGGTCACGACGATGACAATGGTACGCACCGCGACTACCGATCAAACATTGTTGTTAATTCCCTGGGTGCATTGGCTTGGCGTGCTGATGCAACGCGGTTGGCAGGGCAGGACGTGGTTGTTGGCAGGTGCGGTTATCATTGTGCCCTGGGTTGTATTTTTGTCTACGTTGATCGGCAATCAAGAAGCGCCGATCGCGACGACGACGGTGGCAACGATGACCTTGATCGCGTACGGCATCGCGTACTGGCGCGATCAAGGATAAATTGCGGCTATGACATTTCCGAAAATTCTAGCGTACGAGCAACGGCTATAGCGGCGGTGATAAAAATGTGCGCGCTCGATCCCGCGTGGAAATTTGCGCTCGGTGTGTTCATGGCGATGCGTGTCGCGTTGAGCGCGTGGGCGTTTGTCGTGTCGCTCCTCGTGCCGGTTGTGGTGCAGAATCTCGATCTGTTTGGCGCGCCGACGCTCGCGGTGTTCGACGTGCAATCGTCCACACGGTACGTCTACTCGCGCGAGGTGGATGGCGAGGTATTGACGTTTCGCGCGGGCGAACCAGGGACAGTAGTGGATGCGCAAACGGTGAGTGTGTGGTCACTGCGCGAGGGGCGCGCAGTGCGGGGCGTGTCCGCCGGCCGTGCGTTGAATGCATCGCCGTACACGGCGGAAGACATTTTTCCGTATCGCGATGTTTCGCCGGAATCGAACGTGTGGCTCGCGGTTTGGCAGAGGTTTGACACGAATTGGTTTCTCGCAATTGCCGCGCGTGGGTACGCATCGGACGGGAGTACGGTCTATTTGCCAATCTATCCACTATTGATTCGCATCGTGACTGTGCTCGTCGGCAACGCGATGCTTGCTACGTTGCTCGTGTCGAATCTTGCACTGATCGGTGTACTCGTATTGTTCTATCGTCTCACCGCACAGCTCTTTGACGATGCGAGTGCGTGTCGCGCGGTGGTGTATCTCCTGGTTTTTCCGACCGGCTTTTTTCTGTTCGCCGCGTACACCGAATCGCTGTTTTTATTTTTCACGCTCGCTGCATTTACATTCGCACAACGTAACCGCTGGTGGTTGGCGTCGCTCGTCGCCGCGCTTGCCGCACTGACGCGTTTGCAAGGCGTCTTGCTGATTGTGCCGTTGCTTTATTTGGCGTGGCGAAGTACGCAACCCGCAACCCGAATCACATCGTATGTCTTACATTTCTTGCCACTCGTGTTGATCCCGCTTGCTGCCGCGACATTCCTCGCGTTCACCAATCTTTCGCTCATCACGAGTTATGAAGGCGAACTCCATGCGCGCTTTGTGACGCCGTGGGAAAACGTCGCGGCGATGTTGGCGTTGTTTGCGCGAGGTCAAGCCAGTTTGGTGGATATGCTCAATCTGTTCGTAACAATTGGCTTGGTGATAATGACTGTGTTTGTGTGGCGACGCATGCCGCGTGCGTATGGTCTGTTCGTCATGTTGATGTTTCTCGCGCCCTTGTTTCGCATGACGACGACTCAGCCACTCGTCAGCATGACACGGTACGCGCTCGCGCTGTTTCCGATGTGGATGACTTGGGGCGCGTGGGGTACGAACCCCTGGGTCAATCGTACCGTGTTGTACCTGTCGTTTCCGTTGCACTTGTATCTTGTTGCGCAATTCGTGCTGTGGGGGTGGGTGGGATGATGGACGCGTTTCGTCGCGCGGACAAGGGACTGGTCTGGCTTGCAGGATGGACCTTGCTCGGCGCGACGCTGCGTCTCGTTGGGCTGGGCGCACAGAGTTTGTGGCTCGACGAGTTGTTCAGTGTCTTTGTGGCGCGACGGGATTGGGCGCAGGTGATCGTCGGCACGATGCAGGGCGACACGAATCCACCGTTGTTCAACTTGCTCTTGAAGGTCGCTTTGCAATTCGGCACGGATGAAACAGCCGTGCGGAGTGTGTCGGCGTTATGCGGCATCGCGGCGATTCCACTATTCTATCTGCTCACGCGCCGCATGTTCGATTCGGCGCGTGTGGCGAATGTCGCGACGTTGTTGTTGGCGACAAATCCGTTTCACATCGCGTACGCACAAGAAGCGCGGATGTATACGCTCCTCGCGTTGTGCCAGCTCGCGGCAATTTATTTTTTCTACCGCGCGTGGCTGGATGATCGGCGCGGCGACTGGGTGATGTTCGGTGTGTGTCAGACGCTCGCGTTCTACTCGCACAGTCTCGCGGTACTAAATTTAATCGCGCTCAATATGTTTGTGGTGTCGCATTGGCGCGCACGGCGGACGCGCTGGCGCGGCTGGGTTTTCGCGCACGGCATTGTGATCGTGTTGTTTGCGCCTTGGCTTTTCGTGATGGCACAACAAATGAATCGCGTGTTGAGTGGTTTTTGGAATCCTCCATCCACTTTATTGAATTTGCTCCGGACACCATACGTGGTAAACTTTAACACGGCGTTGCCGCCGATGCTTGTGCCGATTGGGATGCCGGTGGTGTTGCTCCTTTTTATGTTTGGCTTTTACTGGGTCTTGCGCGCGCTGGCGCGCGAAGCAGTGACGCCGCGTGATCGCGTGGCGTTGCAACTTGCGCTCGCCATTTCGCTCACGCCGCCTGTCATGTTGCTCGCCATTTCGCTGATTCGCCCGGTCTATATCGAGCGCGTGTTGATTGCGTCTACGTTCGGACTGTTTCTGATTTGGGCTTGGGTTTGGACACAACGACCGCGCTGGCTCGAGCGCATCGCGTTAGCAATCGGCGCACTGTTGCTGGTTGTGGCGCTAGGCAATTATTATCTCGACCCGTCATCACAAAAACCACCGATGTGTCAAGCGGCGCACGAACTCGCGGCGCGCTGGCAACCCGGTGATGTGGTCATTCACACGAGCGATTGGAGCACGCTCGCGTTTACGTACTATGCGCCGGCAATTCCGCAACAATATCTCGCCGGCGACCCAGCGTATGTCGCAGCGACGACGCGCGCGCAATCGGGTTATGTGGCTGGATTGGAACCCAGAGAACGCGAGGCGCTTGTCGCCGGGGCTGCGCGAATCTGGCTCGTCGTCGCGTTGGATCACAGCGAGGCGTATCAACAATCGCGCGTAGATGAATTCGATGCGCGCTATGGGCGGCTTGCCGCGTTTGAGTTTCAGGGCATTTATTTGTTTTTGTATCGGACGCCAGGATAGGTGGATCAGAAGCCATGGCTCGCGAAAACGATCGGTCTCACTCTAATGGTTTTGGTATAGACGCGTGGGTCTTTATCGCGATGTTCGTTGGGTATGGCATGGTTTACCATGATACCCCAGCGGTGGTTTCGATTTTCTTTGTTTTTCTTCTGGTGTATTTGTTCGCCGATCAATTCTTGGCGCGACGCTATGAGGAGATGACGAAATTCTTTGTGCTGACGCTGGTCATTGGTTTGTTTATTGTTGGCGCTACGGTCGGTGCGATTCTGTTGCGGCGCGCCTCCGCTCCGCATCAATTTGTTCACGATGGACTAATTCAAACCGAACAGGCAACTCAGTTTCTCTTGTCGGGCAGGAATCCATACCTTGAAGATTATACCCAGACACCTATGGCACAGTGGCATTTTGAGATTGAAGGGGTAGCGATCAATCCAGCGTTGTACCACAATCCATATCTGCCATTTTTCTTCTTGTTCACTGCCCCTTTTTTTCTACTGTCCAATGCGCTCTTGGGTTGGTTTGATGGGCGAATAATTTTTCTGCCCATGTTCGTTGCGGTGATGGGAATGCTCGCTCAGTGGGTAACTAACCGGCCCAAGAAATACGCGCTGTTGTTCTTTGTGGCGTTGAATCCCTTTTTCACGCCCTACTTGATTGAGGGACGTAACGATGTTTTTGTACTCTTTTGGCTTGTGCTTGGAGTGCACTTGCTTCGCCGTAAGTATGAATGGCTGTCCAGCGTTGCGATAGGTTTGGCGTGTGCCAGCAAGTTGACTGCATGGTTTCTCATTCCTTTTTACACGATCTATCTGCTCCGACCTGAAGCGACAATTTTCAAGACCTGGCTCGGGCTACACACGATTCGTAGAGCGTGTCGTTTATTGCCACTGGCACTTGTGGTCGCCTTAATTATCGTCCCCTTTTTCGTGTGGGACCCAGCCACGTTTATTGATGATGTGTGGAATTATCAGAATGGGACATCTCAATTCGCGCCTTATCCCATTCATGGTTATGGTTTTAATATCCTCATCAAGCAGGTTGGATTGATTCCACTAGGTGCGGTTCGTTCACCTTCTGAAGTCTTGCAATGGATCATCGGATTGCCCTTGTTGGGATTGTTGATGTGGAGGCAACACACGCATGATACTCTATCTCAGATGTGGTTAGGGTATGCATTCCTGATCGCTGTGATAGCTTTTTTTTCCCATTCCTTGAATGATAGCCACATCGGTTTTATCCTCACGCTCTTTGTAATTGGGATATTGACCAATGAGGATGTGAGGTCTTTGTCGGAGGTCACTCAACATGATTGATTCTCGCAAAACCACAGTGGTTACCTTTGCATTGCTAGGATTTATCCTGCTGATTGGTACGTATCTCCGTTTCGTCAATCTGCGAACCTCTCCAGGTTGGTATCCCGACGAGGGCAGCGATCTGAACATCGCATTGAATTTGGCACAAGGGCGATTTCAATACTTTGCGGTTGGCGGGACGTTGTTGGTCGCTGCGCGCGCGCCGTTGTATCATCTCATCTGCGTCGCGCTGTTTTGGATTTTTGGCTCCGATATTCTGGTCGCGCGCGGAGTTGCCGCGTTCGCCGGATTGGCGACGATCCCGTTGCTGTTTTTTGTATTCAAAGATTCTTTGGGGCGGTGGCAAGCATTGGCGGTGGCGGCATGTTTTGCTGTTTTCCCCTTTGCGGTTCTCTACAATCGCTGGGCATTTGCGTACAACCTGTTGATGCCATTCTTCACCTTTTTTTTCTGGGCGTTGTTGCGTTTGATCGAAACGCGTCGCGCACGTTGGCTTTTCCTTGCGGCAAGTGTGACCGCGCTGGCGATTCTGACAACCTGGGTCGCGGTTGCGCTTGTGTTCTGCTTTTTCGCTGTAGGATGGTTTTATCAGCGCCGCGCCTTGCTCTGGAGTGTTCCACTCGCACTAAGTTTACCTACTGGGTTTTTGCTCGTCTCGTACGTTGCCGCGCCGGCGTCATTTGTGCAGGATTTTGCCTTGACCTTTTCGCGTACCGAGACTTCACTCCTCGCGCAATTTGTGATGGCTTCGTTCAACTATGCTACTCTTCTGGAATCGAACGCGTGGATGTTGCCGAGTATCATGGGCTTGTTTCTTATTGAGCCGCGCCGTGTGCGCGCGCTAGTCTTGTTCCTCTTTTTCGTGGCGCTGTTCTTTGTCTTGCGCTTTAGTGCGATTGCCGAACTCGGTTTTTATCGGATTTTGGGACTCGTACCATTCATGGCGCTCGGTATCGTAGTGTTGCTCTGGCGCGCTGTGCCGCGGGTGGCGCAAATGGTTGCGGCTGATGTGGATACATTACTCTCGAATTGGGAGTGGTTGCGACGACATACAAGAGTTGTTCGTACTACCAAATTGCTAAGTGTTTCGATTTTTGTTTGGCTGGTCGTTATAGATGTGCTCTTTTTTGACGGCGTAGCAGTGTTTTTGCGGACGCCGATTGTTGCGCCCACGCGTATTGATTCGGTGCTCGCAGTGCCATTACCTGATGCCCTCGCGGCGATTGATTTTGTGAACGCCCATGCGCGTCCTGAGGATGTTGTCATTGCGTCACCGCAGATCGGTTGGGCGTTGCGCGCGCGCGTCGCGGATTTCCAGCAAACATTGTCGTATCAGGGTTTTCCCACTGACAATTACCCCACGCCCATTGAGCCGGCGCGTTTTGTGTTCGATCCGACACCGGCGAATGCGCGCTTTGCTGTTGTAGACCCGATGTGGGAAATTTGGGCGACCGAAAAAATTACGGCGACCACATCATTATTGAACGGGTTTGCTAATTGGGATGTCGCTTTTCGCGCCGGACATTTTACTGTGTATCGTAATCCGACGCGTTAATTTGTTTTGTGCTTGGCTATGCAATATGCGTTGTAGAGGCGGAGGGGATGATGAAGAGTATTGCCAATCACAAGTCAAAATCACTGCGCGAGATAGTTCCACCCAAGCGCCTACTCAACTGGAGCCTCTGGGTGATTATTCTCCTTGTGCTCTTTCCGTTCTATCTCCGCATGGCACTTGTGGATCCTGTAGATTACTCGCGCGGTGGATTGGGCGGCGCTGATTTCAAGGCGTATTATATCGCGGCGCGTTTGCTGGTAGGCAAGGAGGATATTTACTCGACGGCATTGCATGAACGTGAGATGCAAGCATTGGGGTTGCCAATAGATGGCACGTTGTACGTTTATCCGTCTCTACTCGCGGTTGTACTGATGCCGCTGAGCAGACTTTCGATTGAAGATGCTGCACGTGTATGGAATTCGCTTAACCTTGTGTTTTTGGTATCGAGTCTGGTGTTGGTAACCCGTGCTCTTGATCTGCGCCGGTTGCTGGGACTCTACTATCCGTGGCTCATTATCCTATTTGCTCTGGCTGCCCCGACCATCATTTCGCTCCGTGTTGGTCAGATGAACATTGGGGTCTTGTTTCTCCTGGCTGCGGCTTTTGTAGCGGGTCAACAACGCCGTAGTGCAATTGCGGGTAGCGCGCTGTCGCTTGCCATACTTTTGAAAGTTTTCCCGTTGGGATTGTTGGCATGGTATTTCTGGAAAAGACAATACTGGGTTGTCGGTTGGGCGGTGGGCACGAGTGTCATCGTTCTCAGTGCTAACGGTCTGTTTCTTGGCTTGACGGGACGAGAATGGATCATGGATGTGCGTTACGCGACCCAGGTTTTCCGTAGCATCACTATCTTTACGAATGTGGATAACCAGTCGCTATATGGTTTTCTGAGTCGTTTTGAATTACCTGCGGCATGGTTGAATGGATTGACACTGTCAATCGGATCAATCCTGGGGCTTGTTACGGGGCTCTGCATCGCGCGCGTTCGCCATTTGAATGAATTCGCAGTTGAATGGGCGGCTGTACTTCTTACGCTGCTATTGGTAACGACAATTACATGGTGGAGCACACTTGTCTTATTATTCCTGCCTTTTGTGATCCTTCTTAGAGAAGTAATTCTCGCGTTTTCATTCAGATTCGTCATCGGGATGGTGTTCAGTTACATTCTGATAAATGCTGTGCGTGTACTTTATATCCTCCATGTCGAAGCTTTGTATTCACCATGGCTGGTTGCTATGCCGTTTTACGGTGTGCTTCTCCTCTGGATGGTTTCTCTCTGGCGGATCGCGCGTTTGCGCCAAACCAGTGGATGCAGGGAGGTATGTACTTGAGATTATTGCGCGAGTGGGCAGTGGGCGAGAAAAGCGGCGTGATGATCCCGCGTCGCAAATGGTTGCTCGCGGTGCTTGTTTCATTGACGGCGACTGTACTCGTACAATTTCCGTACGCGCTTGGTTACGCGCTTGCGCCTCGAGACGCGGTATTCACCGGCATTCTGATGAATCCTGAAGACGCACAGAGTTACTTTGCCAAAATGTTGCAGGGGTACGACGGAAACTGGCTCTACTCGATTCCGTTCACTACTGAAGAACACGTGCCCGCGTTTCTCGGCGGATTCTATCTCGGACTGGGGCATCTCGCGCGCGTGCTTGGTCTATCGCTTGAAACGATGTGGCACGCGGCGCGTGTGGTGTGCGATGTGCTCTTGTTTCTCGCGACGTTCGGGTTCATCGCGAGGTTTTTACATGATTCGCGTACACGCTGGACGGCGTATCTGCTCGCGCTCTTTGGTTCGGGCTTGGCTTGGGTCTTGTTCCTACTCAATCAACCGTACTGGCTCGGTGCGTTCCCGGTGGATTTCAAAATGCCGGAGGCGCATCTCTTTTTCACCGCGCTCACGTTTCCACACGTCGCGTTGGGCACGACGTTGATTCTTGCAAGTTTGAGCGCGATGCACTGCGCGTTTGTGTGCTCAAGTCCGAGGAACACGTTCGTTGCCGGCGCGGCGAATCTCGCGCTGGCGATAGTTTATCCGTTTTTGATCTATCTCGTCGTCGCGGTCACCGGACTGTATTGGCTGATGCTCGTCGTGCGTGCGCGGCAAATTCTGTGGCGGCAAGCGTTGTTCGCCGCGGTGTCCCTGCTTGTGCCGATGCCATTGTTGGTGTACTATGCAGTCACACTCGCGACAAATCCAGTGATGCGCGCCTGGGACGCGCATGCGATAACGCTCTCGCCGCCCCTGCCGCACTATCTCGTCGCGTACGGCGTGATGATCGCATTGGCTCTGCTCACCTTGCCGCGTCGCGCCGAATTTGGATTGTCGTGGGTGTGGATTATCGCGGCAGGATTGTTGGTGTACGCGCCGCTAAATCCGCAACGGCGTTTTGTGCAAGGGTTGCACATTCCGCTCGCGATGCTTGCGGCGGTCGGGTTCGTTGAGGTAGTCTTGCCGCGTGTTGCGCGCACGCGCGCGTTTCATTGGCTCGCCGCGCGACCAAACTATTCGGTCGCCGGGTTGGAACGTTTGCTCATCGTGCTGTTCTTGCTCGTGATCAGTCTGTCGAACCTCTATGTGTTGGCGAGTGCATCACTCACTGCCGCGGTTGAACGACCATATCCGCTCTTTCGTCCACGGGCTGAGTTGGACGCGGTCGTATGGTTGCGGGCGAATACCGCGCGTGACCAAGTCGTGCTGGGTTCGTACGAGGTGGGCAATTATATAGCCGCGCGCGCGGGCAATCGTGTAGTTATTGGACATTGGGCGGAGACGGTGGACTGGCAAAAGAAATTTGACGAGACGGAGAAATTTTTCGGCACGGCGGATGATGCGTGGCGACGCGATTTTTTGGCGCGCTATCGTGTCGAATACGTGTGGGTTGACGCCGTAAATCAATTCGATGCCAGCCCCGTGAATTTTCTGGAACGTGTCTACGCCAACACCCAAGTTTCTATTTTCCGGGTGCGCTGATGAAACAAACTCGACCTTACATCGTTCTCTTTTTGATTGCACTCGCGTTCCGCGTTGCCACTGCGTTACCGCTTGAGCAAGCCGGGTATATGGACGCGTCGTACACACTTCACATCGCGGAACAACTCGCGCGCGGGCGCGGCTTTGCCGAAGAGATCATTTGGAATTATCTCGATCAACCTGCCGGCTTGCCCCATCCGAGCAATGCGTACTGGATGCCCTTGCCCGCGTTACTCATTGCGCCGCTGTTCATGCTCTTTGGTGTCTCGTATCGCATCGCGCAAATTCCGTTCATGCTCTTGTCGTCGCTCTTGCCCTTGTTCGCGTTCTACCTTAGCCGGAAAATCTTTTCGCGGGACGACTATGCTTGGTCTGCCGCGCTCTTTACCTTGTTCAGCGGATTCTATACGATCTACTGGGTTAGCCCGGATAATTTCACCGTCTACGCAGTAACCGCAAGCGCGTGTCTCTTTTTCATCGCACGTGGCATCGAACAGATGAACGCGCGCGATTGGGTGATCGCCGGGATTCTTGCCGGGCTGAGCCATCTCGCGCGCGCCGATGGGGTTTTGCTCCTCGCCATCGCGCCGCTTGCGCTTGTTCTACATAAACCCACGCGCACTATTCGTTCTGTTCTACTGTTTACTGTTTACTGTTCACTTGCCTACTTGCTCGTCATGTTCCCCTGGTTCGCCCGGAACCTGACCGTACTTGGCGCACCGCTCCCCAGTGCCGGTGCAAAAACGGTTTGGCTGACAAACTATGATGAACTGTTTCGCTACGCGGACGATCTCATGCCGGCGCGCTATGTCGCGTGGGGACTGGGTAACATTCTCGGCTCGAAAGTGAACGCGGCGTTGCAGAATTTTTTCATTTTCCTATTCTCCAGTCCGATTCTGTTCCTCGCACCGTTGATGGTGATCGGAGGTTGGCGCGCGCGTCACCGCGTCGAAGTGATTCCGTTTGCGTTGCACACGCTGGTACTGTTCCTCGTAATGACGTTCGTGTTTACCTTTCCGAGTTGGCGCGGTACCGTGTTTCATTCAGGCGCGGCGCTCGTGCCTTTCTTTGCGGTGCTCGCACCGCCGGGCATTGACGCGGCGGTGCAGTGGATTACGCGTCGTCGCCGCGCGTGGAATGCGACACAAGCCGCGTTGGTTTTCCGGTGGGGTTTTGTCGCGATTGCCGCGCTGTTCAGTGTCTATCTGTACGCGGGCGCGCTAGTTGGCGGTACTGGTAACATTCCGGCGTGGAATCAACGCGATGCCGAGTACGCCTCCATCGGGCGGTGGCTCGATCAACACGCGCGCGCGGATGACGTGGTGATGGTCGTGGACCCGCCAAATTTTTTCAACGTCACGCATCGCCGCGCGATTGTTACGCCGACGGATAATGTGGATGCGATTTTTGTCGCGGCGAAACGGTACGGTGCGCGGTATCTTGTCCTGCAATTCGATCACCCATCGTCGTTGCGCGATCTCTATCGCGGCAAAACGACCATCCCTGGCTTGTCGCCCATCGCCGAGTTTCGCGACGGGATGAGCCGCACGACCAAGTTGTTCGAGATCATACCCTGATGGTTGCTAGTGCGAATGACACGTTAACGAATCGGTGCGCCAAATGAAACTAGACCCGCGCCTGCTTGGGCTAGGGATTACGTTGCTGTTCGGCAGCATCATCCTCAACGCCGCGATCTTTCAACTGTACGCCGATAATCGCGCGCGCGCTATCGTGACCGCAGATCGCGAGTTGATGACGCGCGCGGCATTCATCGCGGACGCGGTGGATCGTACCTTGCAGGCGCGGATGATCGAAACCTTTACCTTTGCCGCGTTGCCCTCGTTGCGCGCGTTCGCCGCGTCCGATACGGTGGGTCGTTTGACGCGCGGTCCGGTCGCGCGCGAAGAATTGCGCGCCATCGTCGCGGCGGACGACCACATTCGCGCGGCGAGTATCGTGGATGTGAACGGTCGCGTCGCGATGACGACGGATGATTCGATGCTGGCAGATTGGGGTGAGCGCGCGTTCGTTCGCGAGCCGATGCGCGGACAGTTGTTCGCGTCCGTGCCCGCGCGCGATTTCGGCGAGATTTCGACGTACTATGGCGCGCCGATCCTCAACAACGCGGGCGACGTTGCCGGCGCGCTCGTGTTGCGAATCTCGGCGGAAGAATTGGGTTCGACGCTGGGAACGTTTACGGATGTCTTGCTGGTTGATGACGACGGGGTCCGTGTGGTAGATCACACGACCAAACCGCAAACGTTCGTCGTGCTTGCGCCGATGACGGCAGACGCGATGACCCGCGCGTTGGCGCAAAGAAAGTACGGCGCGGAGGTTACCCAGATTCGCGCGACGAATCTGGCGCTGTTGCGCGATGAAATCAGTCGCGGACGGTCAACCCCAATCGTCTACGCTGAGGCGGACGGCAAGACGATCCACGCGGGGACGCGTCGTCTACGCACAAACTCATGGACGGTCGTTGTTTTGCAAAGCGAAAGTGCGATGGTGGAATCAGCGCGCGACACGCTCGCGGCGATGATTATTGTCGCGGCATTGAGCATTCTCACCGCGTTGCCGCTCGGATTTCTAGTCGGTCGCGCGTTGCGTCCGGCGGGATGACGCGATGAACCGGCGCGATGTCGTCTTCGTCGTTCTCGCATTTACCAGCGCGGCAATGTATCTCGCGTTCGCTGCGTGGCGCGGCGTATCCGGTTTTCCGCTCGACGACGCGTGGATTCATCAGGTCTATGCGCGCAATCTCGGTACGCGCGGCGAGTTTGCGTTTTTCCCCGGACAACCGAGCGCGGGTTCTACCTCACCTCTGTGGACGATTCTCCTCTCACTCGGATACGCGTTACGCATGGACGCGCGCGTGTGGACGTACCTGCTTGGCGCGCTGTTGCTGGGTGCCTCGGCGTTTTGGATGGCGCGTCTCGCTCGCCGGATTTTTCCTGATTCACTGTTCACCGTTCACTGTTCACTGTTCACTCTCTTCGAGTGGCACCTGGTGTGGAGCGCGGTCAGCGGGATGGAAATTCTGCTGTTCGTTTTTCTCGCGCTTTGGTTGGTCGAACGCGCGCTTGCCAACGCGCATCCATTTTTTCTCGGTGTGCTCGCGGGGGCGCTCACCCTGACGCGTCCCGAAGGGATCGTTTTTGCCGCGCTCATCGCCGTCATTTCGCAATTCGCAATTTGCAATTCGCAATTTGCAACACGCCTCACGTTTTTCGCAATCGGTCTCGCGCTATTCCTCGCGCCGTACTTGATTTTCAACGTGGCAATCACCGGAACGATTCTGCCCAACACGTTTTACGCCAAGAATGTCGAGTACGCCGAATTATTCGCGCAAACGCCGTTCATTATTTTGTGGAGCAAGTTGCTGATTACACCCTGGGTTGGCGCGCAGATTTTGCTGTTACCTGGCGTGGTGTTTGTGATCGCGCGATTCGTACGCGAACGACGGTGGCAGACGCTCGCACCGGTCGCATGGATCGTACTTCTGCCGACGCTGTACGCGATGCGTTTGCCGGTGGACTATCAGCACGGACGGTACGAAATGCCGGTGATTCCGTTCATCGTGGTGTACGGTATTGCGGGGACGGCGATGCTGTTTGAGAAAATTCGTCTGCGCGTGTTGAATCGCGCGTGGGGAATTTCGATTGCCGTGACACTGGGTGTGTTTTGGCTGATGGGTGCGGGGGCATACACAACAGATGTTGCGGTGATCGAGTGCGAGATGATGCGGAGTGCGCGCTGGGTCGCGGACAATGCGCCGCGCGATGCGCGCATTGCCGCGCATGACATTGGCGCGCTGGGGTATGTCTACGACCGACCGTTCATTGATCTCGCCGGTCTCGTCTCGCCGGAGGTGATTCCGTTTTTGCGCGATGAAAATCGTTTGCGCGATTTCATGTTCTCACGCAATACGCAGTACGCCATATTTTTTCCCGACTGGTATCCGATGCTTGCACACGACTCGCGTTTCGTTCCCGCGTATCAAACGAACTGTGCGCTCACGCGCGAGATGGGCGGGGCGAATATGACTGTCTACAAAATAGTGCGATAGTGCAATAGTTTGATGGTTCGTTGGGTTATTGAGCGATTCGTCGGCAAACCAACGGTGCAACGATTCAACGACTCATCTATCCAACCACCGAACCAATAAAGGTTCTCTGTCCTCGCACGAATTCCTCGATTTCCATCGCGCGTTTGCCGGCTAGTTGAATCTCGTCCAGAATGAGGATGCCATTCCCGGCTGCTATTGCGATTCCTTCCTTGAGTTTCATCACGCGCCCAGGTTCGCTGTTCGTTCGCGATTCAATGGCGTGCGCGCGCAGAATTTTCAACTGCACGCCATTCCAAAACGTGAACGCCGAGGGCCAAGGATTGAACGCGCGGACGCGCCGCGCGATCTCGATTGCCGGATGCGTCCAATCAATCCGCCCTTCCTCTTTCTTGATCGTCTTGAACATCGTCGCGCGTGATTCGTCCTGGGGGCGCGGTGTGATGTCGCCGGCGAGGATGCGCGGCAGAGTCTCGATCATCAACTCGGCGGCGAGGCGCGCGAGTTTCGGCGTGAGCGTGCCGGTCGTGTCATCATCCGCAATCGGGATCGCGCGTTGCGCGAGAATCGCGCCGGTGTCCAGTCCCGCGTCCATCTGCATCAATGTAATCCCAGTTTCCGTATCGCCGGCGAGAATCGCGGCGGCAATCGGCGCAGCGCCGCGATGACGCGGCAAGAGTGAGGCGTGCGTGTTGATGCATCCGCGCGGCGCAATTGCGAGTACGTCCGGCGGAAGAATCAATCCGTACGCCGCGACGATGATCACATCCGGCGCAAGTTCGCGCAGCGGCGCGCTGAATTCCGGCTTGCGAAGTGTGGGCGGTTGGAAAATCGCGAGTCCGCGTTCCTGCGCGAGTTGTTTGATCGGCGACGAGTGCCATTGCTTGCCGCGCCCAGCCGGTTGATCGGGACGCGTGAACACGCCGACGACCGCGTGCGCGGTGCGCGTGAGCGCGTCGAGCACGGGAACGGCGAAATCGGGTGTGCCCATAAAAACGATGCGTGCCATTTTGTCTCCAAGGTTGTCATTTCGAGGAGCGCTTTTCGCGACGAGAAATCTCGCCCTTGTCCGAGGTGAGGGATTTCTCGCTGCGCTCGAAATGACAAATAAAACGACCTGGCGCTAGTCGTGGGTGTGAAATAATGCTTGGTGAAAACGGAATTCTGACTTATAATCGAAAACAAATCGCGCGTGGAGGAAAAATGGATCAACGAAACAGATCGAGCGTCGTAGGTGGATTGATTATGATTTTACTTGGTGTGTGGTTTCTCGCGGTTCAATTCGTGCCAGGGTTGAACGAGTGGTTCAACGCGCGCTATAGTTAGCCCCTCATCATCGTCGCGTTTGACGTGCTGTGGCTTTTGCTCGCGGTCGTCAATCGTAAACCGGAATTTGCGATGCCCGCCGCGATTTTTAGCGGTATCGGCGGATTGCTCTACTGGCAGAATGCGACGAATCAGTGGGCGAGCTGGGCGTACGCGTGGACGCTGATTCCTGGGTTTGCTGGTGTCGGCGCGCTGCTGATGGGTTTGCTGGGCAAAGAGCCGATGCGTAATTTTCGCGCTGGCGCGTGGCTCGTCTTTATCAGTCTCGTGATGTTCGCGATCTTTGGTGCGTTCCTCGGCGGAATGAATTTCTTCGGACCGTACTGGCCCCTCTTGCTGGTTGCACTCGGCGTGATCTTGCTCGCGCGCAATCTGTGGGGCGCGCGGTAATTCTGTAGAGACGCCCCGCCGGGGCGTCTCTACGTGTAAACCGGATAATAACACACGCCGGCGGTGCCTGGTCCGGTGTGCACTCCCAACGCGGGCGAGAGTTGCGTCACGAGCGACTCGACGCACGTAAAACGATCCTCGACCAAGTGCTTGATTTTAAGCGCCTCTTCCTCTGCCGCCGCGTGCATGTACGCGATTTTGATTTGCGCGTTTTTGCCGACGGCTTGCTCGATCAAATCCACCATCGCTTCGTACGCTTTGGCGCGGCTACGCGCCGAGCCGAGCGCGACGATCACTCCGTTTTCCATGCCGATCAATGGCTTGATGTTGAGCAAGGTGCCGACGAGATGCTTGGCTTTGCCAATCCGTCCGCCCATGTAAAGATATTTGAGCGTGTCGGCAGTTTGAATCATTTGCGTGATCGGGATCAGCGCGCGTACAATGGCGACAATCTCAGGCAACGATTTGCCAGCCAGCGCGGCACGCGCGGCTTGGATGACCATCCATCCCTGACACATCGAAACGTTCAACGTGTCAATTACCTCGACGCGTAATTTCGGCGCGGCTTCGGCGATCATCGTTCGCGCGACCAGGGCGGCTTGATACGCGCCGCTCCCTTTCGAAGTCATGTGAATGCTGACGATCTCTCGCGCGCCTTGATCGGCGAGCGATTGGTACATTTCGAAATAATCGCCCGGACCTGGACTCGCGGTTTTGGGAAGTTCCAGCGCGGTGGGTAGCCATTGATAAAACGAATCGCCTTGTGCGGTGACAAGGTCGCGCAGTACTTCTTTGCCGCGATGGATATAGTACGGCACCCAGTGAATACCCAGGTCGTGGATGAGTGGTTCCGGAATACTCGCGGCGCTATCCGTCACGATGGCAACGGTGTCCATGTCCAAACCTCCGGCAAGAACGGACCAGGCATAGTTTAGCATCAAGCCAGGCAAGATGCAATATCACGTTTTGACCGGTGCGCGTCCGCCGAGCGCGAACAACGCAAAGCCAAATAAACGCAACGCCGCGCTCACGAGCAGCGCGCCACCCAGACCGATCTGGTCGGCGAGCAAGGTTCCGACGAGCGGCGCGGCAATCGTGGACATGTGTTGTAAACTTTGCGCGATGGAGACGAACGTCGCGCTGTACTTGGCGGGAAAGGTCTTGAGCAATTCGTCGAAGAACACCAGGTCGAGACCGGCTTGAAAAATGCCGGAGATGCCGGCGAAAACCACGATGAGATGCACATCGCGCGTGAACGCGGTGAGCGTGGGATAGAGCGTCAACCCGAGCGTCGTCCACAACAATACATAGCGTCCGCCGCGCATTTTCGATTGGCGCGTCCACCACCAATAACCGATCAGCATCACCCCAGCATTGACCGTGCTGATGATGCCGATCCACGCGTCACTGGCTTGCACCTCGCGCACAAAATAGAGTGGAAAGATCGGCGCGGCGAGCGCAGTGCCGGAGAAGAACACAAATCGCTTGAGCATGAACGATCCGAACGCGGGTTGACTGCGGATGAGCGAAACAAATCCGGCGAGGCGTTCGCGCGCCGATTGCCCGGCGATGCGCGGCGGCGGTTCTTGATCGGGCAATTCGATCCGACTCGAAAAATAATAGCTGACCAAGCCGCCGAGCGACAAACCGACAAACACGAGTTGGTAGTTGTACGGGAATTGAATGCGATCCAGGATTTGCCCGGCGACGGCAATCGTCACTGCCGTGGTGATGCCAATCGTAGACCAACGCCGGCTCATCAGTTCGTAGCGTCCCTTGGGTCCGGCGACGGCATTCATCACGACGGAGAACGCAACGTTGACGACGATCTGCGGCAATGTGACGAGCGCCCAGATGACGAGCGTCGCGGTGACGAGTTGGTCGTTCGGCAGAAAAAACGGGAGGATGCCGGTCATCGCGTACGCCGAGATCACCATGAGGCGCGCGCGACTGAACCAGGGCACGACTTGGCGACGCGTTTGCAAAAAGCGTCCGATCAAAATGGCGATGAACAAGCCGGTAATCGAAGGCATCGCGGTGAGCAAGCCGACTTGCAAGTTCGTCGCATCCAGTCGCGCGAGAAAGACCGGCAAGTACGGTCCCGCGGCGCTGGCAAAGCCGATGCCCGCGCCGTCAATGATCACGCGCTTGAAATTTTCGCGTTGCGTAGGCGTTAGCCCTTCGGGGGTCCACGACCAATTCTGAAAATTCATATTCTCATCACGTCGTCGTCTGGCGAATAAAATCCAGCCCGATGCGGTCGGGCTGGTGCGCGCCGTTGCTTGCGCGTTTCTCCGATGGGTCACAACCAATCTTCTACTTGATCAGAAAAATCAGGATGCTTAATGTATCACACTGCGCGTTGTCACGCAAATAGTGTATCTTCCCAGCATCGCGTCTCTTGCATAAAAGACAGAATATTTTATCCGCGAATTACGCGAATCTTTACGAAGCAAAATAAAAATTTGCGAGGATTCGCGCGCTTCGCAGCTGAAAAAATTTATTGGCGCGGATCATCTTCAGAATAATAACGGAATGAACATCTTGGTTCGCTGGATATAGGTTTGGTACGCCGCGCCAAAGTAGCGCATGTTCTCGGTCTCTTCCGCTTTCGCCGTCGCGGTCAAGCACATCGTCGCCGCGAGCGCGAGGAATGCGCCGAGCGCGGAGGGCGCTTTGAAGAACGCGCCCCAGTTGAGCCACAGCAGAGAACTGTAAAGTGGATGTCGAATGTATTTGTACACACCCACCGTGACGAGCTGGGTCGTTTTCTCAAAAGCCAACATCGGCGTATCGTCGCGCGCGGCGTTCGGCTTGCCGGCGCTCCGCAAAAGCTGGACGCCGAGGACGAGCGGAATCACCGACGCGCACAACAACAACCACGAAATGAGTTGATGCCATGCGAGCGGCTCGCAGAACCAACATTCGATATTGAGCAAGACCAAACCGAGGATGAATTCCCACGCGAAGAAACGATAAAAACCGTGCGAGCGCGGCTGGCGCAACGACGCGCGCGAAATGTACGCGATGATTGCCGAAGCAATGAGGAAGACAAATAGTTGAAGCATAAGCGGATGTATTATCTCCTTGCCGTGGGATTCGATCATCCATCGGGCATTTACAAAAATGCGTTTGTCGCGTCAGCCCGCTCAATAGAATGATTCTTCCCAGGTCTATTGTGCGGTGAGTCGGACGATCAAGTTGATGACGGCGGGAATGATGGCAATCGCAACCGGCGACAAGACGGACGACAAGAAATGAATCAGGTTATCCGTGTTAAAGGGCCATGCCGGAAAGCGCATGACGAGTTTGTGCACGCGTTGCAATTGTTCGATCTTGTCCAGTCGTTGTTTCAACTCTTCGGCGTTTGTGTCGAGTGCAGCGTGGAGTGCGGCGAGATCGGATTCGAATTGATTTGCGATGCGCGAGACCAAAGCGTGCTTGGCGCGATCCATCGCCGCATGGGCGATGCTGATCGGCGCAAAGAACACGAGCGGCGATAGGATCAAGTACGCGCCCAGCATCATTACAAGTGGAGGATTCAAGATCACGGTGCCCAGTTGCCCGGTCGCCAAATAGGATTGTGTGAGCACCGTCACGGCGGACGCGATGCCATAGATGCTGACGAGATAACCAATCTTGACGCTGAAATTTCCGAGCGGCGCGAGTCCCCCTGCGCCATCTTTGTGGAGCGGTTTGATATTGACGGGAAATTCTTGGAACAGGCGATTGAACCAGAGAATCACAATGACCGAGCGCAGAACGAGCAGGCAGACGAGAAACGCGAGCACGAACCAAAAGAATTGAATGTACCAAAATGCAAACGTATTGAGCACCGCCCAGTACTTGAACGTTCTGTACACGGGCACCATGAATGCCACAAAGACAAACGCGCCGACGAGACTGAGGAGCGCCCAGACGCCGCGCGAATAATTTTGGTCAAAGCGGCGCATGAAATCGGCGTAGCCGTTCTCCGCGGATTCGTCGCCGCTGGGCAGAGTGATGACGCGATTCGCGATCAGTTTACGGAGGACGGCGCGGATGCCATCGGGCGCCCACAGAAAATAGAAAATGGTCGCGGGCAGTGAAGTGAGTTGCAATGCCCACCAACCATAATCGTTTAGCAAGCCGCCGGTCCCGTTGCGATCCATCAAGAGGTCGTTGGTGAAAGCAATTAGGATGATGGGGAGGTTGATCGCGAGAATAGACCCTAGCATTCCCACCAATGGATTGAGCCGTAAGCGGCGCTTGAGAATGTAGGTCAAGGGGTCGCCGCTGGTGAAATAATTCTTGGACAAATAGAGTGATTGCGCCGCGTTCATTTCTTCACCCCCGTTAAACAAAAAGGCATCTGCTTGAATTACAATCAAGGCAGATGCCCGTCGTCAGGCAAGGAAGAAAGGTTGTGCAAATTCTACAGCGTAACAAACCTGGCGTCAAGCGCGCGCGGCTCAAGGGAAGCATTTCAATTTGGGGCAACTTAACCCGCTGCGCGGGTTTCTTGCCCAATCGCGGTCGGCTTCCAGCC
>JACRBM010000067.1 GCA_016219275.1 Chloroflexota bacterium | reverse complement strand
GTAACTACTCAGCCAACCCACATTTACGCCGATGAAAAAACAAATTTATCCGCGAATAACGCGAATTGCGCGAATAAGAAGAAAAAATTAGCGAAGATTCGCGTAATTCGCGGATAAAGGAACGATGGCTGAGTAGTTACCTTTTCTGAAGGATTGCGACCAAGTATTCCGATTGTCCACAGCGTCACGTTCCATTATCAACCACGCGGTTGAAATTGCTCGACGCCGCAAGATTCGCGGATGCGATGCCATCCAGTTGGCGACGGCGCTCATATTGAACGACGCACTACTTGCGGAAGAACTGCCTGGATTGATTTTTGTGGCGGCTGACAAAGAGTTGCTCGACACGGCGAAAGACGAAGGACTCGTCACCGACAATCCAGAAGCACACCCAGCATGAAAAAACGGCGGACATTCCATCCGCCGTTCGCTTTTTTATCTGCGTTTGTCTGCGCTCGTTCGCGCCCTATCCATCACGCCCAGCCGCGCAGTTTCATCGCTTCCGCGACGCGATTGACCGCGACGAGGTACGCTGCGAGCCGATTGTGCGTCTTGTACTTTTGCCCCATTGTATGCACCGACTCGAACGCGGCGACCATTTTCTTCTCGAGCCACTCATGCACGGTCGGTAAATCCCAGTAAAAGTTGTAGAGGTTTTGCACCCACTCAAAGTACGAGACGGTCACACCACCCGCGTTGCACAAGAAATCGGGAATGACATAGACGCCGTTCTGGTACAGAATCGGATCCGCTTCCGGCGTCGTCGGACCATTCGCGCCTTCAGCGAGGATGCGCGGGCGAATGCGCGGCGCGTTCGCACCCTTGATTTGATTTTCGAGCGCGGCAGGCACGAGCACTTCGCACGGCGTTTCGAGCAACTCTTCTTTCGCGATCTCTTCACCCAAGCCGGGAAAACCGCGCACGAGACTACCGTTTTGCTTGACGTGCGCCATCAACGCGCGCGCGTCAATGCCGTTCGGATTGAGGAACGCGCCGGACATGTCGCCAACGCCGATCAACTTGCAACCCATCTCTTCGAGCAAGACCGCGCTGTGCGAACCGACATTGCCGTACCCTTGCACGACCATACGCGCACCTTTCAAATCCAAACCGATTTTCTTCGCGGCTTCGCGCACGGTAATGCTTACACCGCGTCCCGTCGCGTCTTCGCGTCCGACCGAGCCGCCCAGCGCAATCGGCTTGCCGGTCAACATGCCGAATTCGTTGTGACCGCGCATGAACGAGAACTCGTCCACCATCCAAGCCATGATTTGCGCGTTCGTGTTCACATCCGGCGCGGGAATGTCTTCGTTCATTCCCAGGACGCGTCCCGCCTGACGCACGTACGCGCGCGACAAGCGTTCGAGTTCGCCTTGCGATAATTGGCGCGGGTCGCAAATGACGCCGCCTTTGCCGCCGCCGAGTGGAATCTCGACGAGCGCGCATTTCCACGTCATCCACGCGGCAAGCGCGCGCACCGTGTCAATCGTCTCTTCGGGGTGAAAGCGGATGCCGCCTTTTGTCGGACCGCGCGCGTCGTTGTATTGCACGCGAAAACCTTGGAACACGCGCACCGAACCGTCGTCCATGCGCACGGGCAAGGTGACGTGCAGTTCGCGCAGGGGCCAGCGCAAAAGTTCATGAATCGCCGGGTCGAGTTTGAGAATCTCGGCGGCTTGATCGAGTTGGCGTTGCGTGATTCGGAACGGATTGTCTTGCGCATCCGAACTCACGCCGACGGCGTGAAAGTCTACCGAATCCAAACGCCCACCACGTTTACCCATTTGGTTACTCTCCTCTATCGAGCAAATCTTCGCGGATTACGAATGCCATTACGTCGCGGGAATGGCATTTGTCCTGACGATTTCAGTATATCCCGGTTTTGTGAAAACGGCAAAAAGTGTACGAGTTGACCGCCGACGACTGACCGCCGACTGCAGACGAATGCGCGCAGCGTGATAATTTTTGGAACGCGATGACGCGCGAAAACTTTGACTTGGGTAGAGGTTCGGGGTATACTCGCAGATGGATTGGCTGTTTTGTGTTGAGGCAAAATATGGGAAGAAATATTAGTAACGCAAAAACCATCCCCTCAATCATCCTGGCGCACTATCCCGCGACGCAAGCGATTTACCTGTTTGGCTCGTATGCCACCGACCATGCCCGGCTTGACAGCGATATAGACATCGGCTTGCTCTTGCCGCCCGATCAATCGCGACGAGAAAATAATCTTGTGTTGAGTCAGTGCCGGTATGACCTGCAAGACGCCTTGTCCCAGGATGTTGATTTGCTCAATGCGCGCCAGGTATCCACCGTGTTTCAAAAAGAGATCATTGGCGGCGACCGCCTCTATTGCGCCGATCGGTACGCGGCGGATGAATTCGAAATGCTGGTCCTTTCCTACTACCAAAAGTTGAACGAAGAGCGCCGGGACATTCTGAACGCGTTTTACAGAACCGGGAGGGCATACGCGGTATGAACGATATTGTCGTCAACAAAATCCAAAGCATTCAGCGGTGCATCATACGCGCGCGTCAAGAGTACCAGCATGACCCGGCTGGGTTCGCCACCAATTATACCGCGCAAGATGCGGCAGTGCTAAATGTGTTGCGGGCGTGTGAACAGGCGATTGACCTGGCGAATCACCTGATTCAAACGCACAAGCTGGGCATCCCAAATTCCAGCGCGGAAAGCTTCGACCTGCTTGCGCGGAAATCGGTCATTGACGCAGCGCTGGCAGAAAAACTCAAGCGCATGGTGCACTTTCGCAATACCGTAGTTCACCAGTATCAACAAATGGATATAGAGATCGTCAAAACAGTTATCGTGTCCGGCTTGAATGATCTCATTCAATTCGGCGACCGCGTCCTCATGTTTATCCAGGGTGCGCCATCCTGAGTCCTCATACAACACGAATCTGTACGGAGTCATCATGGAATACGAACCCGTCATCGGACTAGAAGTCCACGCGCAACTTTTGACGCAATCGAAAATGTTTTGCGCGTGCTCGGCGGATTACGCCGGCGCGCCACCGAACACGCACGTCTGCCCGGTGTGCCTGGGTCTGCCCGGCGCGCTGCCGTTCATCAATAAGCTCGCGGTCGAGTACACGATTCTCACCGCGCTCGCGTTTCACTGCGAGATTCCGGAATTCGCCAAGTTCGACCGCAAGAATTATCATTATCCCGATTTGATGAAGGGCTATCAAATTTCGCAGTACGATCTGCCACTCTCGCGCAACGGCTACGTTTTGATTGACGATGCCGGCGCGCAGAAACGCATCGGCGTGCGACGCGTGCACCTCGAAGAAGACACGGCGAAATTGTTCCACGTGGACAACACGAGTCTCGTGGACGTGAATCGCTCGGGCGTGCCGCTGATGGAAATCGTCAGCGAGCCGGATATGCACTCGGTCGAGGAGGCGCGGCTCTACTCGCTCAAGTTGCGCCAGATTCTGCGCTACCTCGGCGTGTGTTCCGGCGACATGGAAAAAGGCGCGATGCGTTTCGAGGCAAACATTTCGCTGCGTCCGAAAGGCGCGACCCAGCTTTCCGAGACGCGCGTCGAAATCAAGAATCTCAACTCGCTCCATGCGATGGTGCGCGCGACCGAATTTGAAATCGCGCGGCAAGCGAAAATCATGGACGCCGGCGGCAGAGTAGACCAAGAGACGATGGGCTGGGACGATGCGCGTGGCGTGACGTTCACCCAGCGCAGTAAAGAAGAAGCGCACGATTATCGTTATTTCCCGGAACCCGACCTGCCGCGCCTTGAAGTCGCGCGCGATTGGGTCGCGGAAATTCAAGCACGCCTGCCCGAACTACCCGACGAAAAGCTCGAACGATTGACGCGCGGCTTGGGCTTGAGCGCGTATGACGCCGGGGTCATCACCGCCGAGAAAGAAATCGCCGCGTACTACGATGCGGCGGTCGCCGAAGGCAAGGCGCACGGGATTGACGCGAAGGCGATAGCGAACTGGGTCACCGGCGAACTGTTCCGTCAGATGAAAGAGACGAACACCGAAATTGGTGCGGTGAAAATCGCACCCGCGCAAATTTCGGAATTGGTCGCGCTCATCAATGCGGGAACGGTCAGCACGACCATCGCGAAAACGGTGTTCGAAGAGATGTTCGTGACCGGGCGCGCTCCGCAAGCCATCGTCACGGACAAGGGACTCGCGCAGATCAGTGACCGCGGCGCGATTGCGGCGGCAGTCGCCAAAGTGATCGCAGAGAACCCCAAGCCGGTCGCGGAATACCTCGCCGGCAAAGAGACCATCGCCAAATGGATTGTCGGACAGGTGATGAAAGAGACCAAAGGCAAAGGCAATCCCACGCTCGTCAATCAGTTAGTGGTCGAAAAACTGAACGGGCTGAAATGAGGACTGCTCCTCCTTGCGAAGGTTTGAAGGTGCAATTCCCAGTGAATCAATTTGGCGCCGTCGCGCGATTTCTCAGCGAAGTGATTGATACCTTCGCAAGGTTGGGCATTGATACCTTGCGCGGCAGTTGCCAACCACGTAGTACTCTAGTACCCGTACTTTTTGTCGTTGACAACGTTCGTCCGTATACAGTATAATCGTCGTAAATCGCACAAGGATAGTGCTATGCCATTGCAGGGCAGTCTTGTCGAAATGAGCCTCGCCAATCTGATCCAAGTCAACTGTCAGGAGATGCGTTCTGCACGCCTACAGTTGACCTACGATGGACGGAATGGTGAGGTCTATTTTTCCGATGGTCAAGTCGTCCACGCCGTACTGGACGACAAAATCGGCATCGAAGCGGTCTTTGAAATGCTCGCGTGGGATAACGGCGCGTTCATGCTCGACCGCGATGCCCCCTCTCCTGGGAAAACTATTTCTCTCAATTGGAACGAACTGCTGTTGCAGGGAATGATGCGGGTGCCCGAAAAAACCGCCTCCAAAGCCGAAGCAGAAAAAAACAAGACCCAAGCTACACTCAAACAATTACGCGCGATTGAAGGGGTAACCGGCGCAGTGATCTCCGCTTCGGACGGCATCGTCCTGGGCGCGGACATCCCCGGCAGTGACGGCGAGCAAGAAGCCGCGGTCGCGGTGTTTGTTGGCTCCGCCGCGGAGCAAATGGGCGAGACGTTGCAAATGGGTTTGCTTTCACACGGTGTGGTGACCTTGAAAGACAAACGGCTCCTCGTCCTCCAATTGCCCGATCGCTTTGTGGGGCTGGTCTTGTCCGGCGAACGTACCTCCCCTGCCATTGTCACCACCGCCGCCAAAGAAACCCTTCGCAAATAAAGAGACTGGGGTTGGAGTTCACCGTGGAACCGCTAGAAACAACGCTCAAAGAAATCAACCATGTGCTAGGCGTAACGGGTTCATTGATCTGCCTGGGCGATGGTACCGTGTCTGCCCAGGCATTGCCGGCGCAATTCGACGCGTCACATGCAGACATGATGGCGCGCCTCGCCAGCCAAACTTTCCAGGCACTGGATTCGTTCGGTCAGCGCATCACCGAAGCGGACCTGATGTACGGGCAAGGTCGTTTGATTCTCAAGAACCTGCCCCACGGTATCCTGGTCATCCTCTGCGCGCGAAATATCAACATCCCTCTGTTAAATTTGTCCACCACGAACGCGATCAAAAAAATCACGGTTGAGCTAGAACCTGCGCGCATCGCCGCGACGCCTCCGCCCGTTGCGCCTTCGCCTGTCCAACCAACGCCCGTTGCGCCGGCGACTCCGGCACCGGTCATGCTCGCGCCCGTGACCGAACAGCCCGACGGGATCGCGCCCAACCCCTTGCTTGGCGAGCTTTTGGCGGAAGCGCAACGTCTCGCCGAAGCGAGCCGGACCAATCAAATCACTCTCATCGCGATGGATCCGGTCGCGCCCTGGATTCGGTGCGCCGAGACGCGGCGGATGCTCACCCAACCGCAAAAGCGGAACATGGATTTTCTGTGCGCCTCCAGTCAAGCGAATCAACTCGGAACATTTTTTGAGCAAATGGGTTATCAACCTAATCAACGCTTTAACAGCATGCACGGGAGCGAGCGTCTTCACTTTGGCAATCCACTCCGCGCGTTGAGCATCAATATCTTTCTCGATGTCTTTGAGATGTACCATCGTCTCGACATGAAACCGCTCTTGGCGCAAAAGGGATCCACCATCTCTGAAACGATGCTGACCTTGATCCGCCTTCAAAATGTCGAGGCAACGATGGGCGACCTGGGCGATTTGGCGGCGTTGTTCATCGAACACGACCTGAGTCGGACGCCTGAAAAAGACAAAATTGATTCCTCCCTCATCACCCAACTCTGCACGGAGGATTGGGGCTGGTACAAAACGGTTACCAAAAACCTCGACCTGCTCATCGCCTACGCCGAACAGAAGCTGGTCCAGATTCATCGCGACCGCGTGATTGACCAAGCGCGTCGCCTGAGAAGCGGTATACAGGTTACGCCGAAAAGTTTGCGCTGGCAAACCCGAGCAAGTTTGGGCGAGACGATTCGCTGGTACGCAACCCCCATCCGGGCGGATACGTTCGTGGGTCGTCCCGATATGTCGCTGTATTGAAAGGAACACAACCGATGACCGGTTGGCGTACTCGACTTGAACATGTCCGGCGCGTGCTGGGCGAAGTGATGTACGGCATGGCGCTGCACGAAATCGAACGCTCGCATCGCCGCTCGCGTGGCGCGCTGGAACATCTTTTTATTATGATTACGTTCGGCGATATGGTTGGCTTGCCTATTCTGCCGCCGTACTATTGCATGCGCCTCTTGCCGTTTATCGTGCCCGAAATCAACGGCTGGCGTCGGCGTTTGGCGCGCGAGCGCGATTACCTGGATGCGATATTCTAAACGCATTCTCCTTCTTTGCCACAGGCAAGCGTGAAGCATGAGACACACACTCAACCCAATGAACACTGCGATCAACAAACGCCGCGTCCTCATCGTGGACGACGATAAACGAATCGTGGACCTCATCGTGAACGAGTTGAACCGGCGCGACATGTTTGACGTTCGCGCATTCACGACGGGGCAAGCCGCGCGACAGGCGATCCAGAACTCGCCGTTCGATCTCGTCATTGCCGATTGGATCATGCCGGACATAGATGGACTGACACTCATGCGCGAAGCGAAAAACGCATGCGCCGATTGCGTCACCATTTTGATGACCGCGTTCGGCTCGCCCGACGTGCGCTTGCCGGAACTAGGTTTCGTCGGGCACTATCTCGACAAGCCATTTCTCGTAGATGAACTGGCGCAGTTGATCGGCAACGCGTTTCCGCGCCAAGTCAACGTACCGCCGCTGAAACCAACCGTGCTCAAGGTCGTGCTCGGCGGCGACGCGAATGTCGGCAAGACGAGTTTGATTCAACGCTACTGCACCGGCATGTTCGACCCGAAACGCGCGATGACCATCGGCGTGGATTTTCACACGTACGACATTCGGCTCGACAACGCGCCTGTCCGGCTCGTGGTGTGGGATCTGGGCGGACAGGAACGATTCGCGCTGACGCGCCAAGCGTTTTATCGCGGTGCGCGCGCCGTGGGCTTGATCTTCGACGTGAGCAATCGCGTATCGTTTTACAACTTGATGCGCTGGTGGCGCGAATCGCGCGAGTTTCTCGGCAATACCCCGGCAGTCTTGCTCGCGAACAAAACCGATCTCCCGCGCCAGATCGGCAGCGAAGAAGTGAACGCGATTGCCGGCTCCTGGAAGATGCCGTGCTACGAATCCTCCTGCTCGACCGGGCAAGGCGTCCCAGAGTTCTTTGAAGGATTGGCGCGCGTCGCATGGAATCACAACCCGAAAAAACCCGGCAACGGCGCCGAGTAAAATCAAGACGGACAGCGGAAACGTTGTCCGTTTTCATTTCGGCGACGGTGTGTGTCAAGTTTTTGGGTGGTGAAAAAACCTTGCGACGGTTGAACGGCAATCATATTTGATTTGTCGTCAAACCTTCGCAAGGTTGAGTGTTCCAAAATTTTGACGGACACCCTTTCGGCATACCCCATTGCGAAAATCCACGCGCGAGCGTATAATTCACGCACATTCGACGCGGTGATGACTGCCGCGTTCCAACCCGGCGGGAGTGACGTTTGCTCTCGAATTTTGTATTTCTACCCCGCCTTTCCCCGAATTGAGCGCGAAATGAGCACCTTTCGGTCTGGATAATCGCTCCGGCTTTCGCTACACTCGCGAGTAACAACTCGGATGATTGCCAGTCGGCAAGGAGTGAATTATGAAATGTCCTAATTGCGCGCATGACAACCCAGCCGAATCGAAATTCTGCGAGAACTGCGGCAACGTGCTTGAACGCACCTGCCCAAATTGCGGTAAACCGGTCGCGTGGGATGCGAAATTCTGTCGCGCGTGTGGATTCAACCTTGTCAACACCCCTCCCGGTCGTTTGACCGATCTCCCACAATCCGCGCCGAAAACTCTCCCCGAAAAAGATCGCGCGCCGAGCGCGCCCATGGCTGGCGAACGCAAACTGGTCACGGTTCTCTTTACCGACATCGTCGGCTCGACCGCGCTCGCGGAACAACTCGATCCCGAAGACTGGGGTGAGATCGTCACCGGCGCGCATCAACGCGTGAGCGCGGCGGTGTACCGCTACGAGGGCACGATCGCGCAACTGCTCGGCGACGGCGTGCTCGCGTTTTTCGGCGCGCCAATCACGCACGAGGACGATCCCGAACGCGCGGTCAACGCGGCGGTAGACATTTTGCAACGGATCACCGAATACGAAACCGAACTGCGCGTCGCCTCGCGCAAACGCGTCGAGCGATTTCAAATGCGCGTCGGCTTGAATACCGGACTCGTCGTCGTCGGCAACATCGGCAGCGACATGCACGTCGAGTACCTCGCGGTCGGCGACACGGTGAATCTTGCGGCGCGCATGCAGAGCGCGGCAGACCCTGGGACGATTTTGCTCGCGCCGAATACCGCGCGCGCGGTTAAGCACGCGTTCGACCTCGAATCGCCGGGCGCGATTCAGGTGAAAGGCAAGAGCGAACCGGTCGCCGCGTTTCGCGTCCGCGCGCGCAAAGCCGTCGCCGAATCCGCACGCGGCATCGCCGGACTCGACGCGCCGCTCATCGGACGCGACCGCGAGATGCAACTCTTGCACACGCGCCTCGCAGAAGTACGAGCCGGGCACGGACACATCGTCGCGATCATGGGCGAAGCCGGTCTCGGCAAATCGCGGTTGATGGCGGAAGTGCGGAAATTGGAAGTTAGAAATTGGAAATTAGAAGTTGGAGGGAATCCAACCTCCAACCTCCAATGGCTCGAGGGTCGCTCGTTGTCGTTTGAAACAAACACGCCGTACGCGCCGTTCATTGATCTGTTCCACAAGGCGTTCGACCTCCACGGCGACGAGAATATCGCGGACGCGTACACGAAAATCAAAACGCGCGCGGGCGACGGCGCGCCGTTCCTCGCAACGATGCTGCGTATCCAGCCGAGTGACGAGGACGGCGAGCGCGTGCGTTACCTCGAACCGCCGCAACTACGCGCCGCGATTTTCCAAGCGATTGGAACCTGGGTCGAACAAACCGCGCGCGCGACTCCGCTCGTCCTCCTGTTCGAAGATTTGCACTGGGCGGACGCGACCTCGCTCGATTTGATCGAACAGATTTTGCCGCTCACCGAACGCGTTCCACTTTTACTCATCGCCGCGTTTCGTCCGCAACGGCAAGAACCCTCGTGGCGTTTCCACGAACTCGCGTCGCGCGATTACGCGCATCGGTACACGCCGATCACGCTCGAACCGCTCGACGAGAACGATTCACGCGCGCTCGTCGCGAGTCTCTTGCATATCGAGGACTTGCCGGAAAAGGTGCGCGCGCTGATTCTGAAAAAAGCCGAAGGCAATCCGTTCTTCGTCGAAGAAGTGATTCGCTCGCTGCTCGACGCGAAACTCGTCGTGCGCGATAACGGACATTGGCGCGCGACGCGCGAAATCGAAAACATCGCGATCCCCGACACGCTTGCCGGCGTCATCGGCGCGCGGCTCGACCGGCTCGACGAGACGTCGAAGCAGACGGCGCAAACTGCGGCGGTCATCGGACGCGAGTTTCCGTTCGCGATTCTGTCCAACGTCGCCGACGCGCCGCAATCCCTCGACGGCGCACTGGCAAACCTGCAACGCCGTGAACTCGTCCGCGAAAAATCGCGCGCGCCGGATTTCGTCTATCTGTTCAAACACGCGCTCACGCAAGAAACCGCGTACGCCTCGATGCTTTTGAGCAAACGCCGCGCGTTGCATCATCGCGTCGGCGATTGTTTAGAGCGATTAGACAAGGAACGCGTTTACGATCTCGCGCGGCATTTCAGCGAGGCGCAAGAACCGGCGCGCGCGTTGCCGTACTTGATCGAGGCGGGAAGCCGCGCCGCGCGAGAGTACTCGACGCCGGAAGCGATCGGCTACTTTTCGCGCGCGGTCGAAATCGCGCATACCCAAAATGATGTCCCGCACGCGCGGCGCGCCTACGAAGGACTGGGCAACGCCCTTTTGCTCATCGGCGATGTGCCGCGCACGCTCCAGAATCATCAAGCCATGCTCGCGTTTGCCGAAGCGCACCATGACGCGCCGATGCAAGTTTCCGCGCTGAACAAACTCGCGATGACCCAGTTGCTCATCGGCGATTTCGCTAACGTCGAAACCAATCTGCGTGAATCGGAGAAAATCGCGCGCGCGGCAAACGACCGCGCGGGACTGTCGGAACTTTTCACCGTGCGTTGCGGCATCTGCACCGGCACCGGCGATTTCGACAACGCGATCAAATATCTCGGCGAATCCGTCGCAGTGGGACGCGAACTGAATGTGAAAGAACAAATGGCGTTCGGCATGACCCACACGGCGAACACGCTGATGTTCATTACCAACTTCGACGACGCGTGGCAAAAAGCGCAAGAGGCGATGCAAATCTGCGAAGAGATCGGCGACCGGCAACATCAAGCCGAACTGCTCGCCGGCGTGTACGCCTTTGTTCACATTCGCAATGGCGAACTGGACCAGGCGCGCGAGTACGGTCAACGGGGAGTTGCCATTGGTCAACGCATCGGCGCGGCGATGGCATTGGCGGACGGCAATTATATGCTTGGCACGATTGCGCGCTTGCGCGGCGAATATGAAAACGCGATCCATCATTTCGAACAATCCACCAATGCCGGCAAGATCGCATTTCCCGGCATGGATCTTTTGGGACTCGGCGCACTCGGCTCAACCTGGCTCGACATCAGCCCGGTTTTTGCGGACAAGGCGATTGAATTGCATTCCCAGGTTTTGCAAATGGCGAGCAATCCCATGATTGCGAGCATGTGCGCGACGGCGTGGACGGACATGGGATTCTGCGCGCTCACTGTTGGGAATCTCGATCGCGCGACCGAAATGTTTCAAAAAGGATTGAACTATCCGACGACGATGGGTTTAATGGTCAAGGCGAATCTGTTGCTGGGCAGCGCCTACGTCGCGCTCGCGCGCGAACAATTCGCCGATGCCGCGCAATTGATCGCGGATGCGCGCGAGTACGCCTCGGCGCGCGCGATGCAACACCTGTACCCAGAGATCACGCTTGCCGATGCGCGCGTGAGCGTCGCGCGCGGCGACATACCATACGCGCTCGAGCAATTCACGCAAGCCACAGAACTCGCGCGCGCGATGCAAATGCGTCCCGCACGGTTGCGCGCGCATCTCGGCGCGGCGCACGCGCTCGACGCGTTGAAACGCGTAGAGGAAGCGAATGCCCAGCGTCAAGCCGCGCGCGCGCTGCGCGATGAAATCGCCGCGTTGATTCGCGATGACACGCTGCGCGCAAAGTATGTTGAGCATGCATCAACTCAAATGTGATGCGTGAAGAGAGTTTCACCTATCACGCATCACGCAATACGAAATAGCCATTCGCCATTCGCAATACGGAGTGCCTTATGAAATGTCCCAATTGTTCATTTGAAAATTCCGCCGACGGAAAATTTTGCGAGAACTGCGGCAAGCCCATGGAACGCGCGTGCCCGAATTGCGGCAAGACGATTCCTCCCGCCGCGCGTTTTTGCAAACATTGTGGTTTCAATCTGTCTAGCGAAGCGCCTGCCGCGCGCAGTGGTTCGCTCGACGCGTTGCGAAAGAACGCGCCTGCCGCGGTCGCAAACAAAATTCTCGCTGAACGCGAACACGCCGAGGGCGAACGCAAACTCGTCACCGCGCTCTTTGCCGACATCGTCGGCTCGACCGCGCTCGCCGAACAGATGGACCCGGAGGATTGGCGCGAGATCGTTTCGGGTGCGCATCGGTGCGTGAGCGAAGCGGTCTATCGCTACGAAGGCACGATCGCCCAACTGCTCGGCGACGGCGTGCTCGCGTTTTTCGGCGCGCCGCTCGCGCACGAGGACGATGCGGAACGCGCGATCCGCGCGGCGCTCGACATGCTCGAACGCATCCGCGCGTACGCGAACGAATTGCGCGATGCGCCGCGCAAACACGTCGAGGATTTCCAGATGCGCGTCGGACTGAATACGGGACTGGTCGTCGTCGGCAACATCGGCAGCGACTTGCACATGGAGTACCTCGCGATTGGCGATACAGTGAATCTCGCCGCGCGGATGCAAGGCGCGGCGGAACCGGATACGCTGTTGATTTCGGAAAGCACGCATCGTCTCGCCGCGTCGCTCTTTGAATTCGAAGACAAGGGCAAGATCACCGTCAAAGGCAAAGCCGAGCCGATCCAGGTGTTCCGCGTCATCGGCGAACGCAAGGGCGCGGTGCGGACGCGCGGCGTTGCCGGCTTGTCGTCGCCACTCGTCGGACGCGCGCGCGAGTTTGCGACCCTGCTCCAGATTCTCGCGGATGTGCGCGCCGGGCGCGGCTCGATTGTCGCGATCATCGGCGAAGCGGGGCTGGGCAAATCGCGGCTCGTCGCCGAGTGGCGCAAAGCCGCGCACGTGGATGCGGACAAACCGATTTGCTGGGTCGAGGGACGCTGCTTGTCGTACGGCGCGTCTATCGCGCACCACCTCAGCACCGATATTTTGCGCGGACTGATTAACGCGCCCGCGGGCTCATCCGAGGACGAAACGCATCGCGCGTTGTGGCGCACGACCGAAACGTTGCTTGGCGCGGAGATGAAAGACGTGTACCCGTACCTGGGTCACTTGCTGGGTTTGCAACTCGAAGAAGAGATGGCGGCGCGCGTGAAATACCTCGACGGTCCGGCATTGCAAGCCAAGTACATCGCCGCGTACAAACATCTGTTGCAAGCCACCGCCAAAATGCAGCCGACGATCATTATTTGCGAAGATGTTCACTGGGCGGACCCCTCGTCCGTCGAGTTGGGCGCGCAGGTGTTGTCGCTCGTCGCCGACGCGCCGCTCGCCGTCGCGCTCGTCACGCGCGCAGATCGCGACAGCGCGGGCTGGAAACTCGTTTCGCGCGCGCACGAGATTGCCGGCGTCGGCGCGATGGAATTGCATCTCGCGCCGCTCTCGGACGCGGACAGCAAAGTGCTCGTGAGCAACTTGCTCGAAGTCGAAGCGTTGCCAGAAAATTTGCGGCAGATGATTCTCGCGAAAGCCGAAGGCAATCCATTTTTCGTCGAAGAAGTGTTGCGCATGTTGATTGATCGCGGCGGCATTGCGCGGCAAGATAGCAAATGGACGGTGACGCGCGAAATCAACAACATCGAAATTCCGGACACGTTGCAAGGCGTGTTGAGCGCGCGCATTGATCGCTTGCCCGACGAAGCCAAACGCGTGTTGCAAATCGCGTCGGTCATCGGACGCAAATTCCAGGTCAAGGTGTTGGAGCGCGTGTTGGAGCAGGCGGCGTAAAACGGGGAAAAACTATTTGAACTCTTGCAAGTAGACGACGCGATTTCGGATTTCGTCAGCGGTGAGCGCATTCATCAGACGAAGAACTTGGCGCAGAAATTCGCCAAAGCGTCGGCGGCTAAACTGCTCGGCAGAAATGATAATGCTCGCGTGTGGCTTGCCCTCATTAGCATATTGCTTTGCCAACGGGAGAAAGTCGCGGGCATCGTAAGTGAGTAACGCCATCCCACATTCAGACGCGTACGCAAGATGCACGGGATCATCCGCATCCAACAAGCCGGCTTCAGCGGCGCTTTGCGCGGCAAGACCGCGCTGTCGAATCGCTTCCGCCAACTCGCTTGTTACGTCTTCGTCAGTGTAAAGCGCGATGAATCAACGAGGTTCTTCAGGCATCTTTCGGCGCTTGATTAAAAATGATAGAGCCGCGCTCATCCGCGCGCGCAGCGTTCTGCGCTAGAATATTTTCAACGCGGTGCTCAATGATTTCCTGCTCGATTTCCGCGCGATGGTCGAGATAATAACTAATCGCGTCGTGAACCGATGTCGCGCCAAGATGAGGATAGGTCTTGAGAATATCGTCAACGGAGTCACCGGCGCGGTACATTTGCGCGATGAGACGCACCGGGATGCGTGTCCCGCGCACGATCGGAATGCCACCTTGAACACCTTGGATCCGCGTGATCTGGGGATGTTCAGTTCGTTGTTCGCTTGGAATCGCGCGTGCAGAAACAATCGCAGACATAAGCCAACTCCTTGCTTTGAATATAACACAAGAACAGGTCGTTCGTAAAACATGAATCTTGACACATGGCTAACTCAACTTGAAAGCGCACAACTCGTGCGCCGAGTCGAGGCGGACGAGTCGTTTGCGTTCAAACATACCTTGACGCAAGAGACCATTTATCACTCACTCTTGCGTGCGACACGCCGCGACATTCATCTGCGCGTCGCACGCGCGTACGAACAAGTCGCCGATGGACAACTCGACGGGGTTGCCGCGTTGCTCGCGCAACACTACGGCGAAGCGGGGGACGACGCCAAGACCCTGGAGTATTCGATGCGCGCGGGCGACGCGGCGGCGCGCGTGTATGCCAACGCCGAGGCGATCATGCATTACACACGCGCCGTCGAAATCGCGCAACGGATCGGCGCGCGCGATTCACCGCTCCAGGAGGTGTACCTCAAACTCGGACGCGCGTTAGAAATGTCGGGACGCTATACCGACGCGCTCGCGAATTACCGCGCGATGGAAACATGCGCGCACGCGCGCGGCAACCGCGCGATGGAACTCGCCTCGCTGATGGCGCGCGCGACCGTGCACTCCGCGCCGACGCAGGGACAAGACCTGGCGCTGGCGCAAGAATTGTCCAACCGCGCGCTTTCGCTCGCGCGCGAGTTGGACGATGCGAAAGCGGAATCAAAAATCCTTTGGACGATGATGTTGGCAGATTATTTTCGGTCTGACTATCCACGCGCGGTTCGTCACGGCGAGGAATCGCTCGCGCTCGCGCGACGATTGAACTTGAACGAGCAAACGGCATTTACGCTGAATGATCTGTCGCGTAATTATTACGCGGTCGGACGCATCGAAGAAGGGCGCGCGGTCATCGCGCAGGCACGCGAGTTGTGGCGCGAGTTGGACAACCTGCCCATGCTCGCCGACAATCTCGCCACCTCTGCGGAAGGGTATTTCTACAGTGGTGATTACGACACGGCGGATCGTCTTGCGCGCGAGGCATTCACGATCAGCCAGTCCATCGGCAACTTGTGGAATCAGTCGTACAGTCAATGGGCAATTGGGTATCTCGCGTTCGAACGCGGCATGGTCGCGGATGCCATCCACGCATTGCGCCAAGCGACCGAGCTGGGTCAGCAAGCCGGTTTCGTGATCGGCGCCGCGCTCGCGCGTGGGATGCTGGGCTGGGTGTACGGGCTGATGGGGAATCCGGAAGCCGGCATCGAACTTGTTCAAGCCAGTCTCGTCCAAGCCAAAGACCTGAATGTGCCATTTCGCGCTTGGTTATCAGCCATCCTGGCAGAACTATATCGCCTGAATGGAAATCTGACGCGCGCCGATTCCCTCATTCAAGAAGCCGCAAAAAACCTTGATCTGAACGACCTGAGTTGGTTTGCGCCGATCTTCATCGTCGGAGTCCACGGCGAAATCGCGCTCGCGCGTGGCGAACCCGCGCGCGTTCTCGCGATGACTGAAGACATCCTGGTGCGGGCGCGTGCCGTCCAGTTTCGACCATTCGTTTCAGACATCCTGGCTTTGCAGGGACGCGCCTGGTTGGCAAAAGGTGAACTGAACCAAGCCCAAGCCGTCCTGGGT
Source organism: Chloroflexota bacterium (assembly GCA_016219275.1). Lineage (NCBI taxonomy): Bacteria > Bacillati > Chloroflexota > Chloroflexota bacterium. The sequence continues at coordinate 114,435 of JACRBM010000067.1, read as the reverse complement.
CAAGCATATGACGACGCGCAAGCGCTCGGTTCGCGGCGCGCGTTGTGGACAATCCTGGTTGCCCAAAGCCAGGTCGCCGAGGCGCACGGCGATCTCGCCGCCGCCGAGACCATGCGCACCTACGCGCGTGAGGTGATCGCTTTCATCGCCGCGCACACGCCGGAGGATTCCTCGACTTCGCGCGGGACAAGTTTGCGCGAATCGTTTTTGAGTTTGCCTGCTGTGCGCGCGGTGATAGAGTCGCGATGAGTGTACAAGACACCCTCGCGCAACTCGAAACCGCGCAACTGGTGCGGCATTTGATTGATGCCGAACCGGCGTATATCTTCAAACACGCGTTGACGCAAGACGCGGCGTACCAATCGCTGTTGCAAAAACAACGTCGCGAGATTCATCGCCGCGTGGCGTTCGCCTGTGAACAACTTTATGCCGACCAACTAGACGAGCACGCCGCGTTGCTGGCGCAACATTTCGAATGCGCGGAAGAAGACCGCAAGGCATTGGAATATCTTCAGCGGGCGGCAGAATATGCGCGGCGGTCTTTCGCCGCGCGCGAACAAGTGGAACTGATCTCGCGTGCGCTTGCCATCGCCGAACGGCGCAACGATAACCGACTGAAGGCATCTTTGCATACTGAACGCGGCAAAGCATTGACGGAGCTGGCGGCGTGGACTGAAGCAAAAAAGGAATTGGAGAGCGCGCTGGCGCTTTTGTCCCCGACGCAACTGGAACAACGGGCACAAGTGTTGCTCTACCTCGCCAATGTTTACCGTTGGTTATTCGATGCTCAAGCCGCGCATCAAGTCGGCGAAGAAGCATTAGCCCTGGCGGAACAGCTCGGCAATGACAAACTCGCGTCCAGCGCGATGTGCGGCATTGCATTTTGGGAAACGGCGCAAGGACGCCCGCGCGCCGGCATCGCGATGTTTGAGCGCGCCTTTAGTCGCGCCCGCGAATTACGCACACCGGAGTTGATCCAAGCCATATCGCTGGTGGGTCTGACGCGCTATTGGCTCGGTGAATACCAACCGGCAATAGAAGCGAATGAGACCGCCATCACGCGCGCTTTCGAAATTTTCGACAACACGACCATCATGCAAAGTTTCGGCATCCTGGGATTGGCGCAGGCGGGGATGGGACACTATGGCGCGGCGTTGGATACGTTTCGCCGGGCGCGTGAATTTGCGCGGGAGCATGGCGGAGGTCCGTGGCTCGCGCGCGCCGTCGCGATGGAAGGCGGCGTTCATCTCGATCTCTTTGATTTTGCCGGCGCAGAAACGCTCGCGCGGGAAGCGCGGGAGATCGGTCGCGCCGCCAAGTTTGGTCCCGCCCAAGTCAGCGCGGCAATTGATTTGTTATTGAACTTTGCGCGGCGCGGTCTCGTGCACGGCGCCGAGCATCTGATGAAAGAAGTAGCCGACGCTATCCCCTTGACGTATGGGAGTCATCGCTGGTTATGGCAAAACCGGTTCGTCCAAGCCCGCGCCGAGCTCGCGCTCGCGCGTTCCCAATACGACGAGGCGATTGAAAAGGCAAACGAATCCCTCGAGCAGAGCCGCGCGACCTTTCGCGTCAAATACGAAATCGCGGCGCTCGTCACACGCGGACAAGCCCGGCTCGCCAAGGGCGATCACGCCGCCGGAATTTCCGATTTGGACACGGCGCATGAAATCGTTCAACCAACCGACAATCCAACTCTATTCCTGCGGACTGCCATCGCGCTACTTCAAGTGCGGGGGGATGACACATTGGCAACACGCGCGCGGGTTACCGCGCGCCAGATATCAAACTCGTTGCCGTCCGGAGAATTACGCGCGCGCTTTGATGCGTATGTCTCTGAATTAATTTGATGCTATGGATATAACGCAACAACTTGGCGAACTCGAAACCGCGCAACTCTTGCGACAGTTGATCGAAGAAGAACCGGCGTACATTTTCAAGCACGTCTTGACACAAGAGAATGCGTACAACTCGCTTTTGCAGAAACAACGCCGCGAGATTCACCAGCGCGTCGCGCAGGCGTACGAACAAATCTACGCCGACCGCTTGGACGAGCACGCCGCGTTGTTGATGCAACATTACGCGAACGCCGGCAACGACGCGAAAACGATGACGTACGCGATTCGCGCGGGCGATATCGCGGCGCGCGTACACGCGAACGTCGAAGCCATCGCCCATTACACCCGTGCGCTAGGCATCGCGAAAAATACCGACGCGCATTCCGACGCCGTTTTGCAAGACCTGTATCTCAAACGCGGTCGCCAGTTCGAGTTGAACTCGCAATACGATGCGGCGCTGGCGAATTACGAAGAGATGGAGACGCACGCCCGCGCGTGCGGCAATCGCGCGCTCGAGCTTGCCGCGTTGATCGCGCGCGCGACGATCTATTCGATCCCCAACAAACAGTTTGACATTCCGCGCGCCAACGCACTGTGCGATCAGGCGCTCGCGCTGGCGCGCGCGCTCGGCGATCAACCCGCGCAAGCCAAAGTCCTGTGGAATCTCATGCTCCTCAACTCGCGCCTCAACACCAATTATCGCGAAGCGATTGGGTATGGCGATCAAGCCATCGAAATTGCGCGCACCCACAATCTGCGCGAACAACTCGCGTATTTGTTGAACGATATCGGTCTGGTGTACAGTTGGGAAGGCGAGTCCGAACGCGGTAAAGCGGTGAACCTGGAATCGCGGCAAATGTGGCGCGCGCTGAACAACCTGCCAATGCTCACCGACAATCTCAGTTACGCAACGATGATCCACATCAGTCTCGGCGAGTATGAACAAGCCATCACCGCATCCCTGGAGGCGCTGGAGATCAGCCGAAGCATTGGCAACACGTGGGGCGAAACGTTCAGTCAATCGTGGGTCGGTCAGGCGCATCGTGAGTTAGGGCACATCGCGGACGCCATCACCGCGATGGAAAATGCCGTGCGCCTCGCCGCGCACAGTTTCCAAGCGCCGCTCTCCTTTACGCGCGCAGACCTGGGTTCGCTCTACGGCGACCTGGGGCAGGTCAAACGCGGGCTAGAATTGGCGACGCTGGCGCAGATCGAAGGCAGGCGGCTCGCGCACGTCATGCGCGTCTGGACGAGCGCCCGACTCGCGCATTTGCATTTGCTGGATGGCGATATTGCATCTGCCGAGACGCTCGTCAATGAAACAAATCCACTTCTCTCGGCGACCGACCGCACATCGTTATTCGGCTCGGGGATGCTGGTGGTCAGCGCGGAATTGGCGCTCGCGCAGAACGATCTCGCCCGCGCGATTCAAGCCAGCGACCAATTGATTGAGTTTCAACGTTCGCGCCGATTGTGGCAATTCTTGTCGAACGCGTTGTACCTGAAAGGGATTGCCCTACAACGCCAAAATAAATCCGCCGACGCGTGGGAGTGTTTTGCCGAAGGGCGCGCCGAAGCAATAAGACTCAACTCGCGTTGGCTCCTCTGGCGCATTTACGCCGCGTTGAGCGAGATCGAAGCCGCACGCGGCAACATCCACGAAGCGAATACTTTACGCACTCACGCGCGCGTGGTGATAGAGTACATCGCCGCGCACACGCCTGAGGAATTGCGCACATCGTTTTTGAATTTGCCGGATGTGCGCGCCGTGATGCATTGACCATGAAAATTGAAAACATCCTCACGCAACTCGAAACCGCGCAACTTGTGCGACGCTTTAGCGAAGAGGAAGCGACGTACATCTTCATGAACGCGTTGACCCAGGACGCGGCATACGCAGCGATTTTGAAAAAAACGCGGCGCGATATCCACTTGCAGGTCGCGCAGACACTTGAGCTACGATACGCGGAGCGCCTGGACGAATTCGCGGCGTTGCTCGCGCAACATTATGCCGCCGCCGAGCATGACGCGAAAACGCTCGAGTACGCGGCGCGTGCGGGAGATTGGGCGGCGCGCGTTTACGCCAACGCCGAAGCCGTCGCGCATTTCACGCGCGCCATTGAGATTGCGCGTGCGAGTGCGGATAATATGCGGATTCGATATTTGTATTCGCGGCGCGGGCGCGAATTGGAATTGGCTTCGCAGTTTCCTGCCGCGCTTGCCAATTACGCGGAGATGGAAGAACTTGCACGCACGCGCGGCGACCGCACGTTGGTACTCAGCGCGCTCGTCGCCCAGTGCCAAATTCGCTGCACCGCCAATTCGGAATTCAATCCATCCCTCGGCGAACCGTTGGCGGAAAAGGCGTTGCTCCTCGCGCGCGAAACCACCGACCGCGCGGCAGAATCGAAAATCCTGTGGATTCTCGTCAATCTCTATCGTTTTACCAATCGCTGGGTACATGCGTGCGAGGCGGGCGAAGCATCGCTTGCAATTGCGCGCGAACTGAATCTTGTCGAGCAAACCGCGTTCACGCTGAATGATCTGTCGCACGCGTACGGTTTCAGCGGAAATTTCAATCGCGCGCGGGAACTGATTCAAGAAGCCACGCTGCGTTGGCGTGAGCAGGGAAATTTGCCGATGCTGGCGGACAGTCTGGCAACGACGAGTCTCTACGATACGTTTAATGGCGAATGGGATGAAGCGCTCGCTCTTTCGGACGAGGCGTCTCGGATCAGCCAAGACATCGGGAATTTGTGGGGGCAAACATACAGTCTTTCGATGGTCGGCGCCGTATATTGGGCGCGTGGCGAGAGCACGCGCGCGATTGACGTAATGGAAGAGACGCTGCGCTTGAGCGCACAATCAGGGTATTCGTTGCCGCAATTGATAACCCGCGCCGACCTGGGAATTGCGCTTGCCAGTCTGGGCGCGTTCGAGCGCGGGCTAGAGCACGCGCGCGGCGCGCTTGAATTTGCCGACGCGCATTATGCCGGAGTGCGTCCGTACGCGCAAAGCACACTCGTTCAAATTTTTCTCTGGATGAAGGATCTCGCGCAAGCCGCCGCGACATTCGATTTGTTTCCGAGCAATGCGGACCATATCAGCCCGCTCTTTTCATTCTATGGATTGCTTGCCAATGTGCGCTTGACCTTCGCGCAAGGTGAGTACGCCGCCACGCTCGACGCCTCGGTGCGATTGTTGCGACAATTGGAAGAATCTAGTCTGCGGGCTTCAATCCCTGAAAGTTTATTTTACAAAGGATTAGCGGAACACGCGCTCGGTCGCCCCGAACAAGCGCGTGCGAGTTTGTTACGAGCGCGCGATGGCGCGGTGGCATTGCAGGCGCGCTGGCTACTGTGGCAAATTTTCGGCGCGCTCGGCGAAATCGAATTGGCTATCGGCGAAACAAGCCGCGCGCAAAGTTTTTTTGCGGAATCGCGCAAACTGGTTGTGGACATTGCGGAACGCGCGCCAGCAGAATTGCGCGCTTCGTTCTTGAATTTACCATCCGTCAGAAAATTGGAGGTTCGCCATGTGGCAAAATGAGGTTAGCATTGGCATCGCCGCACCGATAGACCAAGTGTATCGCTATCTGGCAGATTTCACGCGGCATAACGAATGGTCAATGAGCGTCGCCACGATTGAACAAACAACCCCTGGGCAGATCGGCGTTGGCGCCAAATTCAAGGCGAGCGAGATATTGCCGACGAAAATCGTGAGTTTCGCGCGCATCACTGCACTGGATGCGCCGCACCGCGTCGGCTGGGAGTCCACCGACTATCGCGTCTTTCGGACGAACTGGGAATTTCGGATGAGCGCACCAGCAGGTGGAACCCATCTCGTTCAGCATGTAACCTTTCATCCGCTTGGTCTCCTGGGACAGATTCTTTTGCTGATCCGTAAACGCCAGGTGCCGGCTGAGAATTTGAAAAGTCTAAATCGCATCAAAAAAATTCTGGAACAATGAACACACATGCCGCTAGAATTTTGTGAATCGTTTTTGAATCTGCCGGATGTCCGCGCGGTGATGCGATGACCAACTGGGATGCCCTACTCGCGCAACTGACGAGCGAAGAACTGATTCGCCATCTCGATGAGCCAGACGCCGCGTTCATCTTCAAACACACACTCACGCAAGAGACGGTGTACAAATCGTTGCTGAAGACGCAACGCCGTGCGCTGCACCGCGCGGTCGCCGAGGCAATGGAACGCGCGTACCCCGACCGCAAAGGCAAATTGAGCGAAGTGCTCGCGTTCCACTGGGAACGCGCCGAGGTGCCCGACCGCGCGCGACGTTATCTGTTTCGCGCCGCGCAAAACGCGTCGCGCCATTATGCGAACCAAGAGGCGCTCGATCTGCTGACGCGCGCGATTGCGCTGGGCGCGCACGCGCCACCCGAAGAACTGGTCGCGCTGTACACCGCACGCGCCCAGGTATACGAATTCTTCAGCCAGTACACCGAAGCATTGGACGATTACCGCACTGCGCTGCCACTCGCGCGCGCGGCGCACCGCGCGTACGACGAGTGCCGCATCATGTCGCGGATCGCGTGGACGTTGTGGCTGAACGGGCGCGGTGCGGAAGCGATCGAGATGGCGTTCGAGACCGACGCGCGCGCGCGCGAATTGCAAGACCAACCGGTCGCGCTGCGCGCGTACCTCGTCCAGGGTCTCGTCGCGCAAGCCGAAGGGAACTTGCAACACGCGTACCCGCGTTTGCGCCGCGCGCTGTTCGCCAGTCAAACCGGCGAAGAACGCGTGCTCGAAGGCGAATGCTGGTTTTATCTTGGCATCCAAGATAATTTTATGGGGCGTTTCGCGCGCGCGGCGGCGTGCGCGCGCAAGGCGTACGAAATCAAAAACGGCTTGCAGGATCGCGTCGGCGAAATTGTTTCGCTCTATTTGCTCACGCGCGCGCAAGCCGGACGCGGCAACTATGATGCCGCGCTCGACGCGCTCGAACAAGGACACGCCTTGGCGAAAGAGGCGCGCAATCCATTCGGACTCGCGCAGTATCCGAACACGCGTGCGTGGCTTGCGGCGGAACTGGGCGATTGGGAAACCGCGTTCGAACTCGACTGCGCGGGATTGCAGATCGCGCAATCCGCGTCGGTGCGTCCGCCCGAAATCAGCACGCTCATCAACTTGATGCTCGATTGCATCGCGCTCGGCAAGCTCACGCAAGCCGAAATATATCGCGATCAGGTCGGGCAGTGGATCGGGCGACCTGAATTCGGTTTTCACGCGTGGCGTTGGCAAATGCGTTTCGCCGACGCATGTGCGCGCTTGCATCTCGCGCGCGGCGAGTTGACACTGGCGACCGACGAAACCGAACAATTGCTCAATGCTGCGACGCGCACGCGATCCGCAAAATATCGCGCGCGCGGGTTGATGCTCCAAGCGCACATTCATCACGCACGCGGCGAAACGATGGCGGCGGAAAGTTTCTATCTTGCCGCGCGCGATCTCGCCGACCGATTGAGTTATTTTCCGATTCGCGTCCACGCGCGGCGCGATGCGCTCGCGCTTCACCGCGACGGCGATCAAGCGCGCGCCGAACTCGCGCAGGTGATCGGTGAACTGGATCGTTGCTTGACGCACCCCGATTTGCGCCGCGCGTTCGCGCGCGGCATCGCGCAGGAATCGTCACAATGAGTTTGCCCGCCACACTCGCCGAATTGGAATCGCTCGACATTTTGCACGCGCGCACTGACACGCGCGGCGAGTACATGTTCAAGCACGCATTGATGCAGGAACGCGCGTATCAATCGCTCTTGCTCCGTTCGCGCCGCGAGATTCATCGCGCGGTCGCGCTGGCGTACGAAGATTTGTTCGCGGAACGTCTCGACGAAATTGCCGCGTTGCTCGCGCAACATTACGCCGAAGCCGACGACCCGGAAAAATTGCTCGCGTATGCGTTGCGCGCCGGCAAACGCGCCGCCCGCCTCAACGCGTACGCCGAAGCGCGCGCCCATTTCGCGCAAGCGTTACACGCGCTCGACGCGTTGCCGCGCACGCGCGAGACTGCGCGTGCGCGCGTGGACACACTCATCCAGTCCGTCGCCGTGGCGTACGCGAGTGATTCGGCGCAAGATAATCTCGCGCGCGTCATTCAAGCCGAATCGCTTTTACGCGAACAGATCGGCGAGGACGAACCGACCGACCGGTTACGTCTCGCGCAAGTGCATTACTGGTTCGGGCGCATCCACGCGTACAACAATGAATTGCCGCGTGCGGTGGACTATTTGATGCGCGTTCTGCCGGTCGCCGCCGAATTCGGCGATGAAGCATTGCTCGCGTTTCCTTCGTCCGTCATCGGGCGCATGATGAACATCCAGGGTCAGTTCGGCGCGGCGAGTGTTCTGCTCAAGCAGGCGCTCGCACCACTTGAAAAAGCGGAGAGTTGGTCCGAGTGGATTGCGACGATGGGAAACCTGGGCATGGCGCTCGCGGCACGCGGCGAGTACGCGGCGGGTTTGCAATCCGCGCAGCGTGCGCTCGCGCGCGCAAAAGAAACGCGCGATGCGATCGGGACTGCCGAAGCGTACATCACGCTGGCGGTCGTCTACTTTATGGGCAATGATAATGTGAACCTGTGCGATGCCGCGGCGTGCGCGATTGAATGGTCGCTCAAGTCGAAATCGAACTCGTACGCGTACGCGGGTCACATTGCGCGCGCGCTCGCGCAGACGCGGCTTGGGCAATTTATGGAGGCGACCCAAACGCTCGACGCGGCGCGCGCGCTCGATGCCGCACTCGAACAAAACCGCGCGTTCACCGATTGGTACGCCGCCGCCGAAGCCGAGATCGCGCTCGGCGCCTCGCGCGTGGCGGACGCAATCGAGTTGGCGCGGCAAGCCGTGGCGCTCGCCGAATCGCTCGGCGGCGTGTTCGCGCGAGGGATGGCGGAACGCGTGTGGGCGCTGGCGCTGGCGCAGCAACGCGCGCCGCGCGCCGAAATCGAATCGCATTTGCAAGCCAGCCTGCGCGCGTTCGAAACCGGCGAAGCGATGCTCGACAGCGCGCGCACGCACGCGGCGTGGGGGCGCATCCTGCGCGCGTGCGGCGATCACGCGAACGCGCAAACCCAGTTCGCCCAAGCTCTCGCGCAATTCGAGGCGTCGGGATTGTCACAGGACGCATATCAAGTTCGCGCGTGGATGAACGACGCGGCGATGTGACATTTGTCCTTGCGGCAAAAATGCAAATGGGTTATCCTGAATCCAGAATTCGGTGATGCAGTCGAATTTCTTCTGGGCTAAAGGAGGACCCGACCATGTTCAAATCTAATCTTGGCGCGCTCGCGCTCATCCTCGCGCTCGTTGCGGTGGGCGTCAGCGCGTTTGCCATTTATCAAGCGAATACATTTCAAGCGACGCTTGACCGCGCGAACGCGCAATTCAAGCCGGTGCTCGACCGCGTGGGCGTCGCGTCGCTCGAGCCGGCGAAACCGCTCCAAGCGAAAAACGTCATCATTGACCCGGCGCGCGTGCCACCGCCAATCACGCGGAGCGAACCGACGACCGTCGAAGTCAATCTAACGACAGTCGAGGTGACCGCTGAACTTGCGGATGGCACGACGTTTACATTTTGGACGTTCAACGGCACGGTGCCCGGCCCGATGATTCGCGTGATGGAAGGCGACACGGTCAAACTGACGATCACGAACGCGATGACGAGCACCGTCGGACACAACATTGATTTGCACGCGGTCAATGGACCGGGCGGTGGCGCGGCAGTCACCAAGGTCGCGCCCGGCGAGACCAAGACCTTTACCTTCAAGGCGCTGAATACGGGCGCGTACATTTATCATTGCGCGTTCGCGCCTCCGTACGTTCACGTCGCGATGGGGATGTACGGCGGTATCGTCGTCGAGCCGAAGGGCGGACTGCCGAAAGTGGATCGCGAATTCTACGTCGTGCAAGGCGAGTGGTACACGACCGGCGCATTCGGCGACAAGGGGCATCAGGACTTGAACGGAGAAAAGGCGCGCGCGGAACATGCCGAGTATTTCACGTTCAACGGACACGTAGACGCGCTAACCAAGCACGCGCCGCTCCAAGCCAAGACCGGCGAGACCGTGCGACTGTTTTTCGGCAACGGCGGACCGAACATCGGCGCGAACTTTCATGTGATCGGCGAAATTTTCGACAAGGTGTACGTTGGTTCGAATCAAACGTATCTTGCGAACGAAGAAACCTGGGTCGTCCCGCCCGGTTCGATGTCCATCTTTGAATTCAAACTCAACGAGCCGGGACAGTACTTGCTGGTAGATCACGCATTGTGGCGCACCGCCAAGGGCGCGGCGGGGGTGCTGATGGTGACCGGCAACTGGGACAAGGATGTGTTCTCGCCGCCTGCCGATGGGTCGAGCCACTAATCGGGATTGCATATCAAATTACGCAAAACAAGACCTCCGTGTAGTGAAAACGGAAGTCTTGTTTTGCTATCGGCAATATTGCTTTGATTGCCATTCGATTGGTGAATTCAGCGCAGCGCCGGATCACTCATTCTCTTGCGGAAAATCCAATGCAAACTGTCCTTGAGTTCGCATCAGGTCAAGTATTTTCTTTCCCTTTTTCGCCGCGGACTGGGAAAGATACCACCGCGAAGATGATTCCTCAAAGTAGAAACTATCCTTGAGAAAATCGTCCAACTCCAGCAAACCGGTCTTCTGACCAACCTGGAACAAACCGCGTTCGAGCAAGCGCGGCACAAGTTGATTGTAAACATCCTCGGTCGTTAATCCTTCCTGTCTCGCACCGAGGAGTTCGTGAACAAAGCCAGTTACCATTTCGCGTTTGTCTGCGCCATTGTTGTCAAACTTGATTCGTCGCGGTTTTGGTTTTTTCTGCAAGTTAAGAATTAACTCGCCCGCAAGCACTGAAAGCGGATTGGCGCGCTTGTGGCGCGAGAACTGAAAACTCTCTTGCACAACCGTATTGGCATACTCAAAACCGGCGTTTTGTGCCGCATCAATCAAGACACTCCAATAAGACAGGTCTTTGTGCGCGAATACAATCGTCAACCAACTTTTCGATTTTAGCGCCTTGTGCATCTCGACCAGCGAGGATTGCAGTAGCGTCGCGTAATCGTCGCGCGATTTGCCAAGGTCGCCGCCTTCGATTGCCTCCAACTGTTTGTCTTCCGGCACTACATCGAATCCCAACCAAGCGTTCCACATCGTTGACAAATCGAGGTAGGCAATGTGGCTTCCATACGGCGGGTCGGTAAAAATGTAATCTACCGATTCTTCTTCAATCACGCTCGTCAACTGCGTTGCAGAAGCGTGGATGACTTGGAGCCGCTGGTAATTCTGTCCAATAGCTTGGTTCGTCTCTTTCTTGACGGCGATGAGGTTCTTGAACTTTTGGCTGAATTCGTTCCAGACGTTGAGTTCAACCGGTTCTTTCGGGAGCCAGTAACGATAGGTGTGCATAATGCCGCTGTTACCGCGTCCCTCACTACGCCCTTTGGTCGTGCTATAAGTCAGATTGCATTTATTCAGCGTCGCGGAAAACGCAAAACGCATTAGGTCTTTGAGAACTGGATCGGCAATTTCACAAATCCGCCGATAAAGTTGTGACAATGCAATCAATTGCCGACGCGTGAACAACTCCTCCACCGTGCGCGCGTCCGCGTTTTTTGGTAACGACCAACCGCGTGGGTACCAGGCATCTAATGGTTCGCGCGCCAATTCTTCCGGCGACAACGTGTAGAGGCGCTCCAAATTCGGGCGACACGCTTCTTCGACCGCGATAAATTCGCGCCGCAGCGCATTGAGATCAACGGGCGCAACCGCAACTTGCTGACAAATAAAATTGGCAAGTGGGTTGAGGTCAACATGGATCGCTTTCCGTCCAAGCACAACGGCTTCAATCGCCGTCACACCGCTACCCCCAAACGGATCCAGCACCACATCGTCGCGATTAGGCGCAAAGTGTTTGATGTATGCTTGGACTACATTCCACGGGCGCCGCGTAAAGTATGGATGCGAACCAAAATGCCGTCTGACTGATTGCTTGCGTGGATGCACCGGATCCGTGATAGGATTTTTTACCAACACTATTCGCCCTTCTCTGTTTTTTCAATCTTTGCCAACTCGCTGACCATGAATCTGCCGAGTTCACTGGCATCAACCACATCCAGGTAATCCTCACTTTGGAGAAGCTTGCGGTCGTTATGCTCGAAACACAAGACGATCATTTCTCTACCTTTTTCTTTGGCTTTGTAGCCAGCGCGGGTATAGCCGTTCGAATCGTATTTCAATTCGACGCCGCGCGAAATACGACCATGCCCAGCAAACGAAATGGCGGCATACGGCTGATCAGGAAATCGGGTCACATGAATTCCCAAGTCTATCCCAAGCCATTCCCAGTATCGGCTCAAGAGGAGTAGATTGTTCTCCAGCGTTTCTTGAATCTTTTCTCCCTGCGCGTCTTTGTGGCGAAGACCCGCTCTATGCTCGTGGACTTGGCGACAGAACGAATCTATTTTGTTCGCCGCCTGTATAAAGATGAACGGATCGCGTTGACGTAGATGTTTGAGATGATATAACCAGAGCCGTGATTTGTATTCCTCGGTAAAGGTCAAACAGTTTGGAGTAAAGGGACAATCGAAATCTACCGTTCCCTCTTCTGTCTCTACCGCGGTCATTCGCGCGATCAAGTTGCTCATGCTTGGGTCGGCTTTGATATCCACCGTCACACTAAAAACCTCGCCAGGGAATTCGGTGCCGGTCAAGCCAACCATTCTTGCAATCTGAACGTTGAAAGCATCTGTCTTCGCTTCCATGTTAAGACGATCTTTCTGATTGCCACCACCTTCTTTTAGATCAACGCGATAGTTTGGATTGTGCAAACCCAGAGGTGTTTCAAGTAATAGAGACCAACTCGTCTTACGTCTTGCCAAACTTCTTAACAATGGAGCATCGCGGAATTCGAACAAATCTCCGCCGGTCTGTTTTGAAATCCGTTTGATTTGCGGCATCGTGTCACCTACGAAGCAAGTGGATTGATTGGTTCTCAGAGAAGATCCGGTCAAATTATATCATGTTTTCGCCGTTCTTCACAACACGCCAGATAGAAAGGGCACGCGTCCATCTTGCTTTTAAGTTGGACTGGGAATCTCAAGGGGTCTTGGCAAACCCTCCCGTTTGATGTATCATCCGCCGCATCGGAGGGACAAATGGCAAAACCAACAATTCTCACATTGGATGATGAGCCGGTTGTACTGAACGCGGTCGAACGCGATCTGCGCCAAAAATATGGACGCGATTATCGCATTCTCAAATCTGGGGCGGGCGCAGAGGCGCTCGACGCGCTCAAGCAATTACTGGCGCGCGGTGAAACGGTCGCGTTGTTCGTCGTGGATCAGCGCATGCCGCAGATGAGCGGGACCGACTTTATAGAACAAGCGCGTGCGATTTTTCCGGACGCAAAAAAAGTTTTGCTCACTGCGTACGCGGACACCGAAGCGGCGATTCAATCCATCAATCGCATCGGACTCGATTACTATTTGATGAAACCCTGGGATCCGCCCCAGGACAATCTTTATCCGGTGCTCGACGATCTGCTCGACGAGTGGAAAGCGAATGTCAAGCAACCGTACGAAGGAATCCGCGTCGTCGGCGCGTTGTGGTCGCCGCCATCGCACACCGTCAAAGATTTTCTCGCGCGGCATTTGATCGCGTATCAATGGCTCGACGTGGACAAGGACGCGCAGGCGCGCGCACTCGCGGACGCGCATGGCGCAGACGGCACGCGCCTGCCCATCGTGCTGATGCCGGACGGCGCGGTGTTGGTCGAACCGTCGTTGCGTGAACTCGCCGGCAAGGTCGGCATGCAAACGCGCGCGGAACAAAAATTGTACGACATTATCGTCGTCGGCGCGGGTCCCGCCGGACTATCGGCGGCGGTGTACGGCGGCTCGGAAGGACAGAGCGTCGTCGTGCTCGAACGCGGCGTGCCGGGCGGGCAAGCCGGCAACAGTCCCAAAATCGAAAACTATCTGGGCTTTCCCAGCGGCTTGTCGGGCATGGATTTGGCGCGGCGCGCGATCACGCAAGCCAAACGCTTCGGGGCGGAAATTCTCGAAGCGACCGAAGCGGTGCGCGTGCGCGCCGAGGACAAGTACCGCATCGTCACGCTCAAAGATGGTTCCGAAATTGTCGGCAAGACGTTGTTGATGGCGAGCGGCGCGACGTTTCGCCGACTCGACGTGCCCGGCGTTAAAGAGCTGACCGGCGCGGGCGTGTACTACGGCGCGGCGTTCACCGAGGCGACGTACTATCGCGATCAACCGGTGTTCGTCATCGGCGGCGCGAACTCGGCGGGGCAAGGCGCGATGTTCCTGAGCCGATTCGCGAGCCAGGTCACGATGTTGATTCGCCGCGAATCGCAATGGTCGTCCAAGTATTTGCGCGACGCGGAAGAAGCGAATCCAAAGATCGAACGACTCTTCAACACCGAGGTCGTCGAGATTCACGGCGTCCCCGGAAAACTCGCAGAGATCGTCGTCAAAAATAATCAGACGGGCGAAACGCGCACCCTGCCCGGCGCGGCAGTGTTTGTCTTTATCGGCGCGATGCCCAACAGCGAAGTCGTCAAGGGCTTGGTCGAAACGAACGAAAAAGGATTCATCCTCACTGGCTCGGACTTGATGCGCGACGGCAAGCGACCGAAAGGATGGACGCTCGACCGCGATCCCTACATCCTCGAAACAAGTTGCCCCGGCATTTTCGCGGCGGGCGATGTGCGCTTTGGCACGAACAATCGCGTCGCGCACGCAACGGGCGAAGGCGGCGTCGCGATTGCCGCGATTCAACGATACCTGGAAACAGTCTGAATGCTAGACCGCCGACCGCTAACAACTGACCGCCGCATTTTCCGCGGTCGGCTGCCGGCGGTCAGCGGTCATTTTTCAAAATGAACGAACAACTGATTCGCAAGCAATTGCTCTTTGCGGGCTTGAACGAACAAGATATCGCGTGGCTCACCGGGATGGCGGAGATCGTGTCGCTTCGTAAAGGTGACGTGTTGATGGAAGAAGGCACGCCCGGCGACGCGCTCTACCTCGTGCTCGAAGGCGAGTTTCAAGTCACCAAGCGTTCCGGCAACAGCGAGGTCGCCATCGCCATGCGCGGCGTGGGCGAAGTGTTCGGCGAAATGTCCCTGCTCGAACAAGGTCCGCGCAGCGCAACCGTTCGCGCGGCAACCGATAGTCGCCTTGCTAAAATCAGCAAAGCGATTTTCGACGAGCTGGTCACGACCCGCCCGGTCGCCACCCTTTCGATTTTGCGGACCGTGATCGCGCGCCTCCGCAACACCGAAGTGATGTTGCGTCAAAGCGAAAAGATGGCGTCGCTCGGCACGCTCGCCGCCGGTCTCGCACACGAGTTGAACAACCCCGGCGCGGCGGCGCGGCGCGCGAGCGCGCAACTGCGCGACACGCTGACCGATTGGCAACAACTCACCATCACGCTCGGTACGATTGGACTCGACGCGGCGCAAACCGCGCTCATCACGTCTCTGCGCGATGAAATGCTGCAGCGCTCGACGGCGCGCGTGAACCTCGACCCGATCACACGGAGTGATCGCGAAAGTGAATTGCAAACCTGGCTCGAAGAGCGCGCCATCGAAAACGCGTGGGAGATCGCACCCGTGCTTGTTTCATTCGGCTGGGTCACGCCGGATGTCGCGGCGTTGAGCCAATCATTTACCGCGCCACAATTCGCCGTCATCGCGCGCTGGCTGTGCGTGGGTTGCGTGGTCTATTCGTTGATTGACGAAGTGAACCAGAGCGCCGCGCGCATTTCAGAAATCGTCAAGGCGGTCAAGTCGTACTCGTACCTCGACCAAGCGCCGATTCAACAGATTGACGTGCGCGAGGGCATCGAAAATACGTTGACGATTTTGCGGAGCAAACTCAAGCAAGGCGTAACCGTGACGCTCGATTACGCACCCGACTTGCCGCGCATCGAGGCGTATGGCAGCGAATTGAACCAGGTGTGGACGAACATCATTGACAATGCGATTGACGCAATGCACGGCAAAGGCGAAATCAAAATCAAGACGTACGAGAAAGAAAAATGCGTCGTCGTCGAACTGACGGATAATGGTCCCGGCATTCCGCCCGACATTCAATCGCGCATTTTCGATCCATTCTTTACAACCAAGCCGCCCGGCGTCGGCACTGGGCTGGGACTGAACATCACCTACAACATCATCCAAAAACATCGCGGACAAATTCGCGTCACGTCGCAACCCGGCGCGACGACCTTTCACGTCGAGTTGCCGATTCAACTAAAGACATAGTAGGGCAAATTACCAACTTGCTACTTGGCAAATTAGAAATTTGCGTTATGGAGTTAATCGTGGCGCAAATTTCCAACTTGCGGCGCCGCAAATTGGAAATTTGCGCCACGGAGGGATTTGTGAACAACGCCGAACTCAAACGTATATTGGAAACCGCACGCACGATTGCGACGGTTGGTTTTTCGACAAACTGGGAACGTCCCGGTTATTTTGTGCCGGAATATCTCGCGACCCAAGGGTACAACGTGATACCCGTGAATCCAACCGTGACCGAAATCCAGGGACGGAAGGCGTACCCCGATTTGCTCGCCGTGCCGGAACAAGTGGATGTCGTGCAGATTTTTCGCCGCGCGGAAGATGTGCCGCCGATTGTCGAGCAGGCGATTCAAATCGGTGCGCGCGTCGTGTGGATGCAAGAAGGCATCGTCAACGAAGCGGCGGCGGAACGCGCGCGCGCGGCAGGACTCGACGTGGTGATGAACGAATGTATGATGAAATCACACCGGCGGTTGATCGCGAAATAAAAAACAAAATCCAGGTTTCTCCCCTTCGAGGAAACCTGGATTTTGGTGAAGCGAGTCCTCGCTCCCGCACTTTAACATTGATCGCTGCACACACACACTTGATCGCGTCCCGATGACTTGGCGCGATAGAGCGCGGCATCTGCTAGATCAATCAAATCCCAGGGATCGCGCGTGTGCTGGGGGAATACGGCGATGCCCTGGCTCACCGTCAGCGGCGCGATAGGGTCGCCATCTTTGGCGCTCAAGTGGATATCTTGCAACGTGCTCCGAATTCGCTCGGCAACGTCACGCGCGTGTTCCAGTCCCAAACCCGGTAACGCGATCACGAACTCTTCACCGCCCCACCGTCCCACCCAATCGCTTTGCTTGAGGTGCGTCCGAATCGCTTTCACCGTCACGTCAAGCACCTTGTCGCCGACCAAGTGACCATAGCGATCATTGAACGCCTTAAAGTGATCAATGTCGAGCATGATAAGCGCGAGCGACGCGCCCTCCCGCACGGTGCGTTGCAATTCGTCGGTGAGCCGTTCCATAAAATAGCCGTGATTGTAAACCTGGGTCAAACTATCGCGGCGGGCTTGGTCCTGCAGCGCGCTGTAGAGCCGCGCGTTTTCCATCGCGATCGCAACCTGGGCGGCGAGCGTTTCGAGCGTCGCGATATCGCTCTCGTCAAACGCGTCCACGCGATCCGTTTCCACGTCGAGTACACCAATCGTGCGCGGACCGATTTTGAGCGGCACCGCCAATTCCGCCCGCGTGTCCGCGACCGTCTCGTGGAACATAAAATGCGGTTCGCGCGCCACATCGTTTGTGAGCAACGGTTCGCCGTGCTCGGCAACCCAGCCCACCATCCCTTGCTCGAACTTGAGCGCAAAGTGCGCGTTGGACAACGCGCTGGGATACGGTCCTTCGCCCGCCAGCAGGACCGCCTCACGCGCTGGCTCATCCACGCGAAAGACATGCACGTACCGATAACCGAACTGGGCGCGGATCAAACGCGCCAACGTCCACGCCAATTCGCGGAGATCCAAAATCGAGGTGACGCGATGACCCAGGTCGTTGACGACGGCGAGTTGCGCGACGCGGCGTTTCTCGGCGGCGTACAGTTGCGCGTTCTCCAACGCAATCGCGGCTTGGTTGGCGAAAATCGCGAGCGTGCTTTTTTCGATGGGCGTGAAGACGTGCGGCTCGGCGTAATTGACGTATAGCGCGCCAATCGCGTTGCCGCCGCGTTGAATCGGCAAGCACGCGACCGCGCGATAGCGCATCATGCTCGCCGCGGGGCTGGGATTTTCCACCGCTTGCATATCCTGGATAAATGTCGGTTGCCGACTACGCACGACGGTCATCCCCAAGCCATCGGGGCGAAACGGCAAGCGCCGCGCGTGCTCCGACACGCCGACCGTTGCCGCGTATTCGAGCAAATGCGTCGCGGGGTTGAGCAGCGCGATCGTCGCAATCGGCGCGTTCAACGCGTGGGCAATGGCTTGGATGACACGTTGCGGCAAATCATCGGGATTGAGATGCCCGGACAACTCGGCGCTGATCGCGTAGAGCTGGGTCACATCGTCAAGATTTTTTTGCGCTTCGCGATAGAGCCAGGCGTTTTCCAGGGCAATCGCGGCTTGATTCGCGAAAATCGCGAGCATAGTTTTTTCGACCGGCGTAAAGCTATGCGGCTCAAGATAACTGACGTACAGCAAGCCGATCCGTTTGACGTTGTGCTGAATCGGTAAACACGCGACCGCGCGGTCGCCCCAGGCGTCCGTGCCCGGCGAGAGATCGCGTTCGGCGCGCGTGTCTTCGATATAATGCGCCTCGCCGCTTTGAAACACATGCATACCCCAGCCGTTTTCGCTGGACGGAGTCTGGCTTGCCTGGGGCGGCGCGCCCACCGTCGCGGCGTACTCCAATTTGCCGGTCGCTTCGTTCATCAACGCGAGCGTCGCCATCGGCGCGCCGAGCGCCTCGACGACCGCGTGGACGATGTGCGTCGGGACATCGCGCGGGTCACGTTGTTGCGTGAGTTGCGCGCTCATCGCGTACAAGCGCGTCACGTTTCGCAGACTCACCTGCGTATCGCCAAACAGACGCGCATTCTCGACCGCGATGGCGGCTTGGCGCGCGAGAATCGTCAACAAGTGTCCGTCGTGCGCGTTAAAGTCGCCGTTGAGCTTGTTCGCCGCGAGAATCAACCCAATCGCGCGACCGTGCACGACGAGGCGCGCCGCGGCGAGGTTATGCAAATTCAGTCCGCGCACTGTTTCCGCCAAACGCGCCGGCAAACGCGCAATATCATTCACGAGCAAGTAATCGTGTCGTTCGACATCCCACAATGCGATCATCTCGTGGTCTACTGGGTGAACCAGCGCGGCAATTTGCGTATCGGCAAGTCCGAACCCGGGCGGTAAGCCGAACAAACACGACCGCGCCTCGTCGAATCGTTCGAGGAAACAAACCTGCGCGCCGAGCAAACGCGCGGTGCGTTCGGTCACTTGGCGAAACGTCGCGGACGCGTCATCGAGATCGGCGAATGCCTGTGAGATTTCGTACAGTCCTTCCAGTTCCGCCTGACGCCGCTCGATTTCGCGGCGTTGTTCATCGGCTTGGAGCGCGGCGACGCGGAAATGATGGGTCAGCGCGCGCGTCAATTCGGAAATCAACAGCGCCGCCAACACATAGACCACCAGGCGTAACGCTGGTCCGACCATTAACTCAGGACGTGTGGACAGGTCAATCGTCATTTGCGTGAGACTGACCAAGCCCGCCGCAAACAAACCGGCGCGGCGTTCGGAAATGATCGCCGTCACAATGACGACCAGCGTGTAGAGTGGAGACAGATCGAGTTCGGGGAGTTGCCAATTGGCAAACGCGATAATCGCGGTGTTGATGATGATGGTGAGATAGATCACCCAGGCATTCGTCCACACGCGCGGCGTGATGTAGCGCAAGGTCAGCAGCGCGAGCACACCAAAGAGAATGATGAGCGCGCTCAACATATAGCGGCGCGTGTCATCCATGGGGATGACCTGAACGCCGATCAAACCGAGGGCAAGAACTAACCCCGTCGCATACGTGACGGGACGAAGCAAAGCCCGAATATCATCTACCGCGTGCATACTGACCCTGACGCCGAAGGACTAGAACCTTGAGAAATATGAGTTTCGTCGCAATCGAAAAATGAATCGAAACCAAATTTGCATTGCTCCCATTCTACCCGTTTTCAAGAGACTAGACAACTGACCAATGTTCCCAATTCCATTCAGGAGAGAACCCATGCTGCTATTTCGAATGTTGTGTTTGCTCACTTTGGTGTTTGTGCTTGCCGCGTGCGGCAACACGGCTAGCGTGCGCGAGATCATGCTTGATGGCACAGAGTTCAAGTACCAACCTAACACGATCGAGGTCGTCGTTGGGCAACCGGTGCGCGTGACGTTACGCAACACGGGTTTGCTCGAGCACGACTGGAGCGTTGCGGACCTGCCGACAATCAACGTCCGCATTGTGGCGGATAATGCTCCGCCAGGCGCGACCGAGGCGTTACACTCGGCGGCGTTGCACATCTCGGCGGCAAAAGGCAAAACGAGCATTCTCGAATTCACTCCGACGCGCGCCGGCACATTCACATTTTTTTGCGACGTGCCGGGACACAAAGAAGCCGGCATGGTCGGCAAACTGATCGTCAAGGACAAGTAGGGCTGTGCGCAATCAGTCCCAATTTCCCTCTTGCCTCAACCGCGCCCGCGCGATATAATTGCACCAATTCGTTTCGACGCGTGGCACGGAGGAAATCATGCCCCTTGAGGTTGACGACAAAGGCAAGTACTTTACCGAACGCATCAGCAAACGCGGATTGTTGGTCACATTGTCTATCCGCGGAACGCGCGCGCAAGGCACCATGTACCTCTCACGCGACAACCGATTGAAGGACGAGTGGAACAACGCGGAGCGATTCGTCGCGCTCACCGACGCGAAAATTTGGAGCGCCGACGGCGCACGGCTCATCCGCGAAACTGGGCTGTTAATCGTGAACAAGGATCAGGTAGATTGGATTTGCCCCGACGAACCTGAATCTGAGTCGAAGGACAAGTAACCATGCCCGGTCTTCTCGATCGCGTCGCGTCGGACAAATCCAAAGGCGAAGCGCCGACCGCTGACAAGCCCGCGCCCACACTACCTGAAGTTGAAACCAAATTTCGACAATGGGTCATCGAAAAACTGCTCGCCGAAATCGGCAACGCCGAACGTCTCACGCGCAGCGACGCCGTCGTCAGCGCGGTGCGCGAACGCTTCGTCGCGATCTGCAAGGCAGCGAACGCGCCGTTTACCCCGAAGCAACTCGACTCAATCGAGCACCAAGTCCTCGACGAAATTCTGGGCTTTGGTCCCATCGAGCCACTCCTCCAAGACCCTTCGATCACCGAAGTGATGGTGAACGGACCCCATCACGTGTTCGCGGAACAAAAAGGACGCGTCGCGGAAACGGACATCCATTTCGACGACGACGCGCACGTGTATCGCGTGATCGAGCGCATCTTGCGTCCGCTCGGTCGCCGCGTGAATCGCCAATGGCCCCTCGCCGACGCGCGCCTGCCCGACGGCTCGCGCGTGAACGTCATCATTCCGCCGAGCGCGATTGATGGACCGACGATCACGATCCGCAAATTCTCGAAAAAGAAATTGATGGCGACGGATTTGATCGCGTTCGGCTCGATGTCGCAAGCGATGGCGGATCTGTTGCAGGCGTGCGTCGTCGCACGCTTGAATATCATCGTCTCCGGCGGCACGGGCAGCGGCAAGACCACCCTGCTCAACGTCCTCTCGAATTTTATTCCCGATCACGAACGCATCGTGACCGTGGAGGACTCGGCGGAATTGCAACTCGCCAAGCCGCACATCGTCCGGCTCGAGGCGCATCCCGGCGAACCAGATGGTTCGGGCAAGGTCACGATTCGCGATCTCGTCGTCAATTCGCTCCGCATGCGTCCCGAACGCATCGTCGTCGGCGAAGTGCGCGACGGCGCGGCGCTCGACATGTTGCAAGCGATGAATACCGGGCACGACGGCTCGCTGACGACGCTCCACGCGAACACGCCGCGCGATGCGATCAGCCGTCTCGAAACGATGACGCTGATGGCGGGCATCGAATTTCCGATTCGCGTGATTCGCGAGCAAATCGTCCACGCGATTGACCTCATCGTGCAACAAGCGCGCCTGCGCGATGGCTCGCGCAAAATCACCCAGATCACCGAAGTCCTGGGTATGGAAGGCGACACGGTCGTGATGCAAGACGTGTTTCGTTTCGTCGAGAAAGGCGTTGACGGACAAGGCGCGATCATCGGCGAAATGAAACCAACCGGCATTCGTCCCAGGTTTGTGACGCGCCTCGAAGCCGTTGGTTTTTCGCTCCCTCCCGAAACGTTTGGCGTTGAGCCACTGACGCCGCGCAAAAAATAATCCTCACGCCTCACCCCCTAACCCCCTCTCCCCTCTCCTGATTTTTCAAATCAGGAGAGGGGAGAGGGGGTGCCGAAGGCGGGGGTGAGGGGTGAGGCACGGAGACCACCATGCTCCCCACCGATTCATGCTCTGCGCGCGTGGTTTACACTCTGAAAGAAATGGCGGTCAGCGAACGACCGCGCGAACGGCTCAAGCATCTGGGCGCGAACGCGCTCAAGAGTGAAGAACTCATCGCGATTTTACTTCGCACCGGCACGCGCGGCGAAAACGTCGTGCACCTCGCAGAGCGATTGCTGCGCGAGTGCGGCGGCTTGGTCGGCTTGTCGCGTTTGCCGTTGAGCGAAATGACACGCGTCAAAGGCATCGGACCGGTCAAAGCCATCGAACTGCAAGCCGTGTTCGAACTGGGTCGGCGGATTAGCGTGGCATCGCCAGAGGAAAAGCCGGTCATCAAATCACCGGCGGACGCGGTGAACTTGCTCGCGGACATGGGGACGTTAGAGCAAGAGGTGATGCGAACTGTTTTGCTCGATACCAAGAATCGCGTGCTCGCGATGCCGACGATGTATCGCGGCTCGCTGCACACGACGGTGATTCGCGTGGCGGAACTATTTCGCGAGGCGGTACGGCAGAATTGCGCCGCGCTCATCGTCGCGCACAATCATCCGTCCGGCGATCCGACGCCGTCGCCGGAAGATGTCGCGGTGACGCGCGAGATTGTGCAAGCCGGGAAACTCTTGGACATTGACGTGCTCGATCATCTCGTGATTGGCGCGGGAACCAAGTTTGTGAGTCTCAAGGAACGCGGGTTGGGATTTGGGTAAGGAGAGGAAAACAAGGGAAACAAGGAAATAAGGGAAATGAGAGAAATGAGGGAAACCTGGCGTTTCTTCTGAAGAGTGTCCCAACAATCCAACAATCCAACAATCCAGCCATCCATCTATTCAACTATTAAACGAACCCCCGACACGTACGAATCGTAATCCCAGCCCGATGCGTAAATCTGCATCGTCGTGATAAAGAACGGGCGCGGCTCGAGCGACTCGAAAAGATTCTTGCTTTCAAACGGAACCCACACATCCGCCGGCACTTGTTCGCCGTTCAAGGTCGGATTGTTCGCGGTGTTTTGATAATAAAATCCGTGAACCCATTCGGCTTCACTGCCGTACACATCGCGATAGCGCAAGCGCACAATAACCGGATACTCGGAACTGAGAATACCGCCGCCGGACAAACTTTGATAGCGCAAGCGCACATCCACCGCGATACGCATCGTCCGATAGTCTGATACTTCACGGTTGATTTGTTGAACGACGCCGGTGATCGCACTCGTTTGATTCGAATTCGTGCGACTGATGCGAATCGCAAAGCGTTCCGCCACCTGCGCGATACTCACCGCGCCAGCCGCGGTCGCCGGATCGCCGCCGGCTTCGCGCACAACCGACCAGCCACGCGCGAGCGGGTCTTTGAAATCGCCATTCACGATAATGTCTTGCGCCGCCGGCATTGCCGCGAGCGGCGGCTCACCGTTGCGCGCGACCGTGCGCTGACCGCGATTCACCGTAACCGTGCGCTCTTGCGCGAACACGGTCGCCGAGCCGACGCTTACCGTCACCTGCGCGCCTTCCGCCGTTACTTCGACCGCGTAACTCCCCTCGATTAACACCGCTTGCATCTGCGGAGTAAACACGCGAAAATCACGTTCGCGCGATTCGATTTCGCCCGGCAACAGCGGATGCGCCGCGCCAACCCGCACACGTCCGCGCGTCTGATCAATCGCGAGATGAATCGGCTCGATGCCCCACGCGAACGCGGGCACGCGCATCTCGCGCAAAGTCAACTGCGTGCCGGGAAATAATGTGACCGTACTGCCGTCAAGCAACGTCAAGATGCAACGCGAGTTCTCGTCGGTCTCTACCGTACTCCCTTCGTCCAATTCCTGGGCGCGCGTCACTGCAAGCGGCGCAGCGCTTCCCGGTTGGCGCACGCGCACCGTGCCGCTGATCACTTCGAGATTTGCCGTGCGCGGCGACGTCGCGTGCAAGAGGTAGTAATAGCCGCCGTACGGAACCAGCGCGCACAACAAGAGAAAGACCGCGAACGCGCCCCACAACACGAGCCACGCGACGCGATCAGGATGTGCCGAGCGCATTCTCGAATCAGTATCGGATTTCAAAGTGGTAAAATTCCCCAGTCGGCGCGTCCCAGTGCGCGTCAATGTTTTCCACGACCGCCATCCACGGACCGACGCGCGTTGCGTCGAGCAGACGTTCCAAGTCCGGACGCGCACCTTCGGCAACAAACTGGACCGAACCATCGGAACGATTGCAAACATAGCCGGTCACACCCAGTTCCGCCGCGCGGCGCTGCGTGAACGCGCGAAAGTTGACACCCTGCACCAATCCGGTGACAATGGCGGTCAGTCGTGTGGTTTCCAAGTTGCTAACCATTCCTTTGATTTTTGATTTTCGATTTTGGATCGGGAAAATACAAATCCAAAATCGGCAATTCCATTATACCATGTCTGACCGGAGAGACAAATTGATTATCACGATTGACGACGCGCGCGCGTTTTACGCGGGCGCCGAAAGCGCGCACGATTTCGAGCACGTTTTGCGCGTGTACACGCTCGCCGAGCGCATCGCGCGCGCGGAAGGCGCGGATCTCGACATCGTCCGCGCTGCTGCGCTCTTGCACGATATCGCGCGCGCGGAAGAAGACACGACCGGCAAAGGCGATCACGCGCAGATGGCGGCAGAACGCGCGCGCGCGATTTTGCTCGCGCGCGGAGTGCCTACCGATCAAGCGGACGCCATCGCGCACGCGATTGCCGCGCATCGCTTTCGCGGCACGACCGCGCCGCAAACGCTCGAAGCGCGTGTGCTGTTCGACGCGGACAAACTCGATTCGATTGGCGCGATCGGCGTCGCGCGCGCGTACGCGATTGCCGGTACGCTGAATCAGCGCATGTGGGGCGAAGCATCGCTGGACGCGATGGCAACGCGCGATCAACACAATTCGAGCCACACCCCGGTCGCCGAGTTCGCGGTCAAGTTGAGCAAGGTGCGCGAACGCGTGCACACCGCAACCGCGCAAAAAATCGCAATAGAACGCCACGCGTTCATGGCGGATTTTTTCGCGCGGCTCGAGCGCGAGGTACGTGGTGAGGCGTAGCGAATGCAACGCGATAATCTACGCGTGCTTGCCGGCATGTCGTTCCTGCGCGGCGCGCACACAAGTATCTACAACACACTCTGGCAGCCGTTCGCCGCAAGTCTCGGCGCGTCCGCGTCGCAAATCGGTTTGATCAGCGCGATAGCAGGCACGAATGGATTGCTTGCCACGCTCGTGCAACCCATCGGCGGACGCCTCGCCGACCGGTTCGGGCGCAAGCCGGTTCTCATCGCGGCAGGGTTGGGCACGCTCGCAGCATACGCGGCATTCGAGAGCGCGGGCATCGTGCGTCTGTTTGCGTTGATCGTGTGCGGCGCGTTATTCCTCAGCATCGCCGCGATCTCGCGCCCGGCATCCAGCTCGATGACCGCCGAGTCCGCGCGCACCGAACGCCACGCGAGCGCGTTCAGTTTGATGATGGCAGTCACGATGGCGCCGGGCATCGTCGCGCCCGCGCTCGGCGGCGCACTCGCGGACCATGCCGGCTACATCGCGATTTTTCCGGTCATGCTCGCGCTCGAAGCGATCGCGATGGTGTTGCTCTGGCGATGCCTGGTCGAAACGAACGCGCGGCAATCCGCGCGTGTTTCGCCTCGATCATTTTGGAGATTGATCGTCCCGCCGCGCCGGCTCATCGCGTTCTACGGCGCGATTGCCGGGGATTCGTTCGCGTGGGGGATGGGCTTTGGCATCTTGTCGGTGATGCTCGTCAAGACGCTGCACTTTACGAATGAGCAACTCGGCATTCAAGCAAGCGTGATGTCGCTCGCGTGGGCGCTGATGCAATATCCGATTGGGCGATTCGTAGATCAGCGCGGCACTAAAGCGACGATGGTATTTTCCGAATCGCTCGGCTTGCCGCTGATGTTGATTTGGATGGCGCAACCCAGTTTTGAAATTTTTGTCGCGTCGCAAATCCTCTTCGCGCTCACCGCCGCGACCTGGGTGCCGGTGACGAATACGTATCTCACACGGAGCGTCGCGCCCGCCGAACGCGCTGAAGCATTCGGTCGCGCGAATTTGTTTCGCGGGCTGATCGCGTTCCCCGCGCCCTGGATTGGCGGAATGTTGTACGAATGGGGAGGGATGACCGCGCCGCTCGCCGCAAACCTGATCGGCAGTGTCAGCGTCATGTTGCTGATGATCGTATTTCTGCGCGAGCCGCACGTGGAGGAGATGGAGTAAGTCGGTAAACCGGAGACCTTGGCGTTTCATCCAAGACCTTCGCGGTTTCTAAAAACCGCGAAGGTCTTTTGGTTTGGGCTGGCGCGCAAATTTTGACCAAACCGGCACTTGACTTTCAGATTCCGCTACAGTATAATACGGGACAGCATCCCACAATGCGGGACACTCAAAGACGAGGCAGAAATGGCATCTGGCGAAATCCAAAGTCTGATGCGCGCGATTGCGATTCTCGATTGTTTTCGCGCTGACCAACCCCAATTAGGCGTTCGTGAAATCGCACGCCAACTCACCATGTCCACTAGTACGGTTGGTCGTCTCCTCGCCACGCTCTACTCCGCCGGCATCCTCAGCCAAGACCCCACCACCCGCCTCTATCGAATGGGTCCCAAAGTGCTGGCGTGGGGCGCACTCTACACGAGTCTCCTTGACGTGCGTGAATTCGCGCGTCCCTCACTCGAAGAACTACATCGTATCACCAACGAAACCGTTAGTCTTTATGTGCTCGAACGCACGGAACGCGTGTGCGTCGAGCGCATCGAAAGCCCGGAACGTGTGCGCGTGGTCGTACGTATCGGGGAGCGCATGCCGCTGCATGCTGGCTCTGCCGGCAAAGCCCTCCTCGCTTTTATGCCTGCCGATGATATCGAACAAATTGTCGCTCAACCGCTCGAACGAATGACAGAACGCACCATCACCAACCGGCGTGCTCTGCTCAAGGAACTGAAAACGATTCGCGAATGTGGTTTTGCTACAAGTCATGGCGAACGTTTTGAAGATGCCCTCGGTCTCGCCGCGCCGATTTTTGACTCCAACGGCAAGGTGACCGCCGCGCTCAACGTTGCGGGTCCGCTGCTGCGCTTTACCGATCAACACGTCGAAAGGTTCGCCCCCAAAATTGTTCTGCTTGCCAACCAGGTTTCGCGCGCGCTTGGTTATCCAGGTTCGAGTCAAATCCCCGGAGGGAAGGAATAATGACACAAACACGCATCGCCGCGTATCAACTCGTCGAGTATCTTGAACGTCTTGGTGTCGAGGTTGTTTTTGGTCTAACTGGACATACGATTATTGCGATGCTGGATGCGTTAGGGCACAGCAAGATACGCTACATTACAACGCGTCACGAACAAATCGCGGCGCATGCGACCGATGGGTATACGCGCGCATCGGGTAAAGTGGGAGTTTTGTTGACGCACCTGGGTCCGGGTCTCACGAACGCGGCGACCGGTGTCGCGAACGCCGCGCTTGATTCGATCCCCATGGTCGTGATTGCCGGCGATGTGCCCTCGTACTATTTCGGTCGGCATCCGCATCAAGAAGTGAATCTACACATCGACGGTGATCAATATGAGGTGTATCGCCCGTTCTGCAAGCGCGTCTATCGCGTCGATCGCGCGCAGGATTTGCCGCGCATCGTCGAGCGTGCGTTTCATCTTGCACAAACCGGTCGCCCTGGTCCCGTGTTGGTCGATGTGCCGATGGATATTTTTTCCGCCGATTTGCCGGTTGGCGCGTTCAACAAAACTCCCGCGCCGATTGTGCGCCCCACGATCGACCCAGGTACCGCCGAGCGAATCGCGCAAGCCCTCGCCGAAGCGGAACGTCCGGTGATTTACGCGGGCGGCGGCGTGATTGGCGCGCGGGCGTCAGCCGAACTTGCCGCGCTTGCCGAAGCGCTCGATGTACCGGTCGCGCACACGTTGATGGGCAAAGGCGCACTGCGCGATGATCATCCGCTATTGCTTGGCATGACCGGCTTTTGGGGCACACCAATTGCAAACGATATGTGCCGCGAAGCCGATTTGATTCTCGCCGTCGGCACGCGCCTTGCAGAAGCCAATTCGAGTTCCTGGGATGCACGTTTCACTTTTTCGATTCCGCCAACGCGCTTGATGCACATTGACATTGACTCGGCGGAAATCGGCAGAAATTTTCCGACGGAACTGGGTGTCGTCGCGGATGCGAAAAACGCGCTGGGGTTGATCGCGCAGGCAGCGACACACCTTGCGCAGGTTGCCGAACCATCGCAAGGTGTGTCGCTGCGCGAAAAAATTGCGGCGGGACGCAAATCGTTCGCGGCAAATTGGACTGATCGCTACACATCGGATCAATATCCACTCTACCCCGAACGAATCCTGGGTGAAGTCCGAAAGGCATTGCCAGAAGATGGTTTTCTCGTCACCGATGTCGGCTGGAACAAGAACGGCGTCGCGCAACAATTTCCATTTACGATCCCAGGAACGTTTATCACGCCGAGCGGCTTGGCGACGATGGGATTTGGTCCCGCGGCAGTCCTGGGCGTCAAGGTCGCACAACCGAACCGCGCCGCCGTTGCGCTGGTCGGCGATGGCGCGTTCAGCAGCAACATGTCCGTCATCGCAACCGCGATGGAAGCGGAAATTCCGGTCGTCTGGGTCGTGATGGACAATGCCGCATTCGGCACGATTGCCGGTTTGGAAAAGAATCATTACGGCTGGAGTTTCGGTTGCTTGTTTGAAAGCGAAGGCAAACCGTACCGCGTCGATTACGCGGGCGTGGCACAAGCGTGTGGTGCGCGCGGCGTGTTGATTCGCGCGGCGAGCGAACTCGGCGCCGCATTGCGCGATGCGCTTGCCTCGGGTGTCCCGACCGTAATTCACGTACCGATGGAAAATGTCCCAACGCCAACACCAGGATATTGGAATATCAACGATATTTACCGCAAAGGCGCGTAGAAAACACAAAATTTACAAGGAGGTGAGCGCACAAACGATCACACATTGAATCAAACCAGGTCGGGTAAAAAAATGATTCATTCACGAGGAGGAGATTCGCAATGAAGCGTACAATTTTGTTCGTGTTTATGGCGCTTGCTATTTTGCTTGCTGCCTGTGCTTCCCCCACCGCCGCCCCTGCACCGACAAGCGCGCCGGCGCAACCCGCGGCAACGAAAGCTGTCGCAAGCCAACCGACCGGCGAGCCAATCAAGATTGGCATCATCGCCGCGTTCAGTGGCACGAATGCCGTTCTAGGCGATTGGATGAAAAAGGGTACCACACTTGCGGTTGAAGAAAAGAACAAGGCGGGCGGCATCCAGGGTCGTCAGATTCAGGTCATCACCTACGACGACGAAGCCGACCCGACCAAGTCGGTGAACCTCGCGCAAAAAGTCGCGACGGAAGACAAAGTCATGGCAGTTTGGGCGACCTCGAACAGTACTTCGGCTCTCGCAGACATTCCGATTTTCGCGCAGTACAAGATTCCTCAGTTCACCAACGGGACCAACGTGGATATCACCAACAAAGGGAGCGCGTACATCTTTCGCGCCACGCCCGCAGGTCCTTCCTTCGAAGATACCCTCATCGATTTCTTGATAACGGTGAAGGGTATGAAAAAATTCGCCATCATCGCGGACACTTCGGCATACGGCAAGGGCGAGGGAGATTACCAAGAAGCCGCGCTCAAACGCAACAATTTGCAAGCGCTTACGCGCGAGGCATTCGGCATTGACGACAAGGACTTTACGGGACAACTCACCAAGATTCTCCAGACGCAACCCGAAGTTTTGTTGCTCGGCTCATCGGAAGTCGCTTCAGGTTTGATCGCCAAGCAGGCGCGCCAACTTGGTTTCAAGGGACAAATTGCTGGCGGCGCAGCGGTTGGCACACCCAAGTTCATCGAAACGGCTGGCGAGACTATAGCTGAAGGCGTATTCTTTACGACGCCGTGGCTGCACGACGAAGCGAATGAAATGTCGCTCAAGTTTGTGAACGCTTACAAAGCGCGCTGGAATGAGACTCCGGAATTTCACGGCGCGAATACGTACGATGGCACCAAACTCCTTCTGCTCGCGATGGAAAAAGCAAACCCCCTGACCTCTGAAAACGTCGCGGCGGAGTTGCACAAAATCTCGGGGCATAAAGGTTTGCAAGGCACGTTCAACGTGACCGCAAAAGGTGAAACCATCACGGGCACTCTCGTGGGCATTATCAAAGGCGGCAAGCTGACCGTGTGGACCGGCAAGTGATCAGTGCAATAGTGCGATAGTGTGTTAGTGCGTTAGTTCAATAGTGCGATAGTGCGATAGTTGAAAAGTTGAATGGTCAGTCGAACTGATCGCAACTAGCGCACTATCCAACTATCGCACTATTGCACAACACAACTATTGCACTAACCGGAGGTAACGCAATGAATATCGTTAGCATTTTCATTCAGACTCTAGTCGGCGGCATTGGGATCGGCAGTCTATACGCGCTGGTCGCGCTTGGCTACTCGATGATCTATCGCTCAATGGGATTGGTCAACTTTGCGCACGGTAGTATCTACATGATTGGCACCTACTTTGGGATCATTTGGTACCGCGGGATGGTCATGGGATTGCAAGTGCCCTATCCGATTGCATTCGTCATGGGCATCCTGCTTACGGCAATCCTGGGTCTCATCCTCGAGCGAATCTTCCGCCCGCTTGCACATCTCGATTTGATGTTGATGCTGCTTGGAACCATCGGGTTGGGATATGTTCTCGACAATTTGGCGGTTATCATCTGGGGTGCGGAAGGTTTCGCAGTTAATTCGCCCTTGCCGAATGAACCCATTGTGATTGGCGGGGTTGCGTTGTTGCCCCAGATGCTTTTGCTCATTACCGTGTCCGCTCTGTTGATGGTTGGGCTGAATGTATTTCTCGCCAAGTCGAAAATGGGCAAAGCGATGCGCGCCGCCGCGCAGGATCGCGAAACCGCGAGCGCCATGGGAATCCCCGTCAACACCACGAACGCGTTGGTGTTTGCCATCGGGGCTGGACTCGCTGCGGCGGCGGGCATTCTGGCTGCCCCCATTGTCTATGTCAATCCAGCTATGAGTGCGGCGGTCGGTCTGAAGGGATTTGCGGCGTTCATCTTGGGTGGCGCCGGCAGTATCCCCGGCGCAATCGTGGGTGGGCTAGTCTTCGGCGTCCTTGAGGCGATTTCGGCTGGGTTCATCTCATCTGCCTACACCAAGGGAATTGCTTTTGTCGTCATGATCGTTGTGCTCATGATCAAGCCCGCGGGTATCGTGGGTGAGGTCACGGTGGACAAGGTTTAAGGAGGTTCAATGAAGAACACGGCGAGCACAATCAAATGGATTTTGCTAGGGGTAGGCGGTCTTGTCCTACTGGCTTATCCCCTGGTCGCGCCGAATCGCTACACAGTGCATATCGTCAATATGGCAGGTATCTGGATTTTGATGAGTTTGGGACTCAACTTGGCGATGGGATACTGCGGACAAATCAATCTGGCGTTGGGCGCGTTCTGGGGTGTAGGAGCATACACTGCCGCGTTGCTGAGCACGCGGTTTGGAGTGCCTATCTGGATCAACATGCCGCTGGGGATGCTACTTGCTGGCATTACCGGTGCATTGATCGCATTGCCAATGCTTAAGGTGCGCTCACACTATTTAGCTCTCGTAACCATTGGTCTCGCGGAGACGATCAACATTATCATGGTCAATGAGATTTGGTTGACCGAGGGTCCACTTGGGATTTCCGGCATCCCGATGCCGAATCTGTTTGGCATTCCAATTGACGGCGCCGAACGTTTCTACTATATCGTTCTCGTCTGCGTAGTGGTCGGTTTTCTGGTAGCCCGGCAGATCGTCAGTCATCGCATCGGTCGCTCCTTCATCGCGATTCGTGACGACGATACAGCCGCCAAGGCAATGGGCGTCAATGTGGCATACTACCAGGTTTTGGCGAATGCCATCTGCGGTGTTTACTGCGGGGTGGCTGGCGTGCTGTATGCGCACATGAGCACCTACATTAGCCCTGACATCTTCGAGTTCAAGAATGCATTGTTCGTCCTGACTATGACGATGGTCGGCGGGATGGGTAGTCTGGCTGGCTCGGTTGTTGGAGGGCTTGCCTTGCCGCTTGCCCAAGAGTGGTTGCGTGCCATCAAGAGTTGGCAACTAGTTGGGTTCGGACTTGCGATCATGATCGTGGTCTTGTTCATGCCCGGCGGCGTGGTGGGGCTTACGCAGAAAATTGAGCAAGCCGGCGGCATACGATTGCCGTGGGCGCGCAAACCAGCGGCAGAACCATCGCGAATGGAGGAGCCGAATGTTTCTTGAGATCGAACACCTCACAATGCAATTCGGCGGTCTCGTCGCCGTCAATGACGTTTCGCTGAGCGTCAAGCAGGGCGAGATTCACGGTTTGATTGGTCCCAACGGTTCTGGCAAGACGACGATTTTCAACGTCGTGTCCGGCTATTATAAACCGACCGGCGGAAAAATCACTTACGCTGGCAAGCCGATTGCCGGTATACCGGCGCATCAAATTACGGCGCTCGGGTTCGCGCGCACGTTTCAAAACCTGCGGCTGTTTAAGAGCATGACCGTGCTCGACAATGTGCTGGTGGCAATGGGGCATCATTGCAAGTCAAGTTTGTGGCAGGCGATGTTGGATCCGATCGCAGTCCAACGCGAGGACAAACTCCTGACCGAAAAAGCGATGAACCTTCTCAGTCTGTTTCACATCGCTGATTTTGCGCGCGAGCGCGCGACGAGTTTACCGTATGGAAATCAACGCCGCGTCGAAATGGCGCGCGCGTTGGCGACCGATCCGAAAATTGTTTTGCTTGACGAACCTGCCGCCGGGTTGAATGAAACGGAAACGGATGCGCTGCGCGAGACGTTGCTCAAGATTCGCGATTCCGGCGTCACCATCTTTCTCGTCGAGCACGACATGAAACTGGTGATGGGCATTTGCAATGTGGTCTCCGTGCTGGATTATGGCAAAAAGATCGCCGAAGGGGATACAAAAACAATTAGCGGCGACCCAGTCGTGATCGAAGCGTACCTGGGTAAGGAGGAAGACCTGTGATAGTTGTCGAAAATCTAAATACCTACTACGGGCACATTCACGCCGTCAAGGGTATTTCCTTCGAAGTTCGCCAGAGCGAGATCACCGCGTTGATCGGCGCAAATGGCGCGGGCAAATCCACAACGATCAAGACGATCTGCGGTTTGCTCCATCCGCGCGATGGGAGAATCACATTGGATGGTACGCCGATTCATAAACTAAGCGCGGACAAGGTGGTGGCATTGGGGGTAGGATATGTGCCGGAAGGTCGGCGCGTTTTCCCCGTGCTGACGGTGGACGAAAACATGGATATGGGTGCGTACCATCGCTCAGATCATACCGAGGTCGCCAAAGACAAGGCGCGGATGTACGAAACTTTTCCCGCGCTTAAAGGGCGCGAGAAACAACTCGCTGGTTCGTTGAGCGGCGGCGAGCAACAGATGCTCGCCATCGCGCGCGCGCTGATGTCGAAACCGCAGGTGCTGGTGATGGATGAACCCTCGCTGGGACTCGCGCCACTCTTGGTCAAGCGCGTCTTTGAAATTATCGCGGAACTGAACCGGCAAGGCATGACCATTCTATTGAGCGAGCAAAACGCGCGCGGCGCGCTCAAGATCGCGCATCGCGGCATCGTGATGGAAACCGGTAAGATTCGTTTCGCTGATTCTGCCGAAGCATTGCGCGAGAATTCAATTATTCAACACGCGTACTTGGGCGCGGGCTGAGTTTAGAAGTTGAACGATAGCGATTAGAAAATCAAAATTGGAGGTTGGTAAATGGCAGAGATCAAAATCCTGCGACCGTTCAAGGATGGCAAAGAAATCTGGATCGGACTCGATTCGCCGGGATTTCGTCGCAAAGTCTTCCAGCTCGTGAACAAGGAACAGGTCGGCTCAGAGCATATTGTCGCCGGTCTGACGATTTTTGAACCGGGCGAATCATCCTCGCGGCACAATCACCCCGCCGCAGAAGAGGTAGACATTATGGTCCGCGGCACCGGCGATGTGGTGACCGAAGAAGGACAACGAATTACCTTCGCTGAAGGCGATTGGGTCTTTATTCCAAAAGGCATGTTTCATCAGCACGTGAACAATGGCAATGAACCGCTGTGGTTGATCTGGATGTACACACCGCAGGGCGAGTTACCCAAATCCTAAGTCAGAAGGATGACGGATGAGGGATGAAATAATTCGCTCTAAAATTCATCCTTCACCCTTCCGCCTTCATCCCGGAAAATTATGAAAGCTGCATTGCTTCTATCACCCAATAAAATTGAAATCAGTGAAATTGCCGCGCCGCGTGTTGGAGCCGGTGACGTTTTGATTCAACCGAGCCGCGCCGGTGTGTGTGGTTCGGATGTTTCATTGTATGCCGGGCATCGCGCGCCGCCAGCGTATCCCCTGTTGCTGGGTCACGAATTCGTCGGACGCGTGACCGCGCTCGGCGCAGGCGTGACGAAATTCGCGGTCGGACAACGCGTCATCGTCGAGCCGAACTATCCGTGCGGCGCGTGCGCCTTTTGCCGCAGCGGACGCGGCAACATTTGTCCGAACAAAACAATCCCCGGTGTCAACGTGCCCGGCTGTTTTGCCGACGCATTCGCCGCGCCGGCTGAATTTGTGTTCGCCGTACCGGATGCAATCTCCGATTCGGACGCGGCGACGATTGAACCGCTCGCCGTGTCGCTCCACGCATTGTGGCAATCGGGCGCACAACTCGGCGATACGATTGCCGTCCTGGGGTGCGGCGCGACGGGCTTGCTCTTGATTCAAGCCGCGGTCGCGCAAGGGTTGCGCGTGATCGCGCACGACAAGTTCACCGACAAGCTTGTAATGGCGCAACAATTGGGCGCGGTCGTCCCGAATGGTGATGATGTCGCAAAATTGTGGCAAACCGAAAACGTGACGACCGTATTTGAATGTGCTGGCGTCACCGCAACCGTGGAACTGGCGTTGAGCGCGGTACCGCGCGGCGGTCAAGTCGTTTTGGTCGGATTATCCACCGCGCCGGCAACATTTGTACCGTTCCGTTTGGTGCGCGAAGCCATTCGCGTCAACGGTTCGATCATCTACGATCATCCAAAAGACTTTACGCGCGCGATTGCGTTGGTCGCGCGTGGCGCGTTGCATCCCGCGCAAATCGTCACCGACACACTTGCGTTCGACGAAATCACGCGCGCGCTTGAAATCGCTTCGACCGGACAAGCCGGTAAAGTCCATTTGCACTTTTAGCTACGCCCTTAAGGGCGTGGCTAAAGCGCGAGGTTTTTCGTGGGCGAGCTTCACTGGGACACCCAATTATCTTACACGACGGAAAACGGAATCCAAATTCGCGGCTATGATCTCGTGCAAATGATCGGCGCGATTCCATTTCCGTCTGTGCTGTATTTGCTGTTCACTGGCGAGTTGCCAACGCCGGGCGTCGCCAAACTTGTTGACGCGATCATGGTCGCGAGCATTGATCACGGACCCGGCGCGCCCTCGGCGCTCGCCGCGCGCACGGCGGCATCCGGCGGTGCGCCGCTTGGCGCGGCAGCGGCGGCGGGATTGTTGACGCTGGGAAAATATCACGGCGCGGCGGTTCAAGACGCGATGGAAGCGCTTCTGCAAGTCGTCGAGTATGCGAAAGAGACCCAGGATTTGGATCGCGCGGCGGATCACGTCGTCGCCGAGTGGCGAAAAACGAAACGGCGTCTCGCCGGGTTTGGACATCGCCAGCACAAACACCAAGACCCGCGCCTCGCGCGTTTGTTCGATCTCGCGCGTGAAGCGAACGTGCGCGAAAATTATCTGCAAGCCGCGCACGCGATTGAACGCGCGTTGAAAAAAAGCGCGGGCAAAGATTTGCCGATCAACATTGATGGCGCGATCGCGGCGATTTTGTGCGAGATCGGATTTCCGCCGACGTTGGCAAACGCGGTATTTATGATCGCGCGCATGGCTGGCATTCTCGCGCACGCGCACGAAGAAATCACGCAAATGCCGCCGATGCGTCGCATTGATCCGGTGGATCATGGTTATGCCGGACCGTCCGAGAGAGATTTGCCGATTTCCAAATCACACTAGGAGGAAATGTTACTATGCCACCGAGACCCATCACACCAGAAGAAAAAATATACGCCGATGAATTATTGAAACGCGCGCGCGTCGCGTTGAAGGCAATTGAATGTTATGACCAAGCCCGCGTGGATCGCTTGTGTCGAGCCATTGGCTGGGCAACCGCGAACGAAAAAACATTCACGCGCATCGCGCAGATGGGCGTGGACGAAAGCGGGCTGGGAGATCGCGAAGGACGCGCGGCGAAACGCTTCAAGATTATGGGCATCCTCCGTGATATTCTCCGGCGAAAAAGCATCGGCGTCATCGAAGAGATTCCGGAAAAAGGAATCGTGAAATACGGCAAGCCGGTGGGAGTGATCGCTTCGCTCATTCCCACGACGAACCCGGAACTGACGCCGCCGGGCGTCGGCTTGTTCGCGCTCAAGTGTCGCGATGTCGTGATCTTTGCGCCCCACCCGCGCAGCAAGAACACGACGCTCGAAATGGTCCGGGTGATGCGCGAGACGCTCAAGCGCGAAGGCGCGCCCGAAGATATTTTCCAGTGCGTCGAAAAACCCAGCATCCCGCTGTCGCAGTACCTCATGTCCGTTTGCGATCTCGTTCAAGCGACCGGCGGCAAGGATATGGTCAAGGCGGCGTACAGTTCCGGCGTGCCTTCGCTAGGTGTGGGCGCGGGCAACTCGACGATGGTGATTGACGAGACCGCGAACATCGCAGAAGCCGCGCGCAACACGCGCATCAGCAAAACCTCCGACTATGGTTCGGGCTGTTCCGCCGACGGCAACCTCATCGTCGAAGCATCCATCTACGATTCATTCCTGGCGCAATTGATCAAAGAAGGCGGCTATCTCACATCGCTCGAAGAAAAAGCGCAACTGCAAGCGGTGCTGTGGGACGCGGAACGACATCGCACACCGGACACGGTCGCGATTTCGGCGCAGAGAATCGCGGCGCGCGCGGGATTTGAAATTCCAGCCGACCGCAAATTCATCATCGTCCAAGAAGACGGCATCGGCAAGGATTATCTTTTCTCTAGCGAAAAACTGTGCGTCGTGCTTTCGATTTTCAAGTATACCGGTTTTCAAAACGCGCTGGAAATGGTCAAACAGATTTTCGAGGTGGGCGGGAAGGGACACTCGTGCGGCATCTACTCGTTCGACGATGAGCACATTCATCAACTTGCGCTCGTCGCACCGGTGAGTAGAATGATGGTACGCCAGCCGCAGTCGAAGGCGAACGCCGGCGCGTTCAACAATGGGATGCCGATGACGTCGAGTCTGGGATGCGGGACCTGGGGCGGCAACATTACATCGGAGAATATCCACTTGAAGCATTACATGAACACGACCTGGGTCAGTCGTCCGATTCCCGAAGACCGTCCGTCCGAGCAAGACTTGTTTGGCGAATTTTACAACACCGAAACCTTGTGAGTCACGGGAGAATGAATCATGTTGAAAATCTTACTCATGCACGGACCGAACTTGAATCTGCTCGGCTGGCGCGAGCCGGGGATATACGGCACGGTCGGTTTTGATGAAATCAACGCGCGGATGAAAAAGGTCGCCGAAGAGAACGGGGCGGAACTGACGGTGTTCCAATCGAACAGTGAAGGCGGGATCGTGGACGCGATTCAGGATGCGCGCAATTGGGCGGACGGCATCGTTATCAATCCCGGCGCATACTCGCACTATTCCATCGCGATTCGCGACGCGCTCTCCGCCGTGAAATTGCCAACCATCGAAGTCCATTTGTCGAACATTCACGCGCGCGAAGAATTTCGGCACAAACTTGTGCTCACGCCGGTTTGCGTCGGGATGATTTGCGGACTGGGTTGGCGTAGTTATTTGTACGGACTCAAAGCGCTGCTCGCAATTCTGCACGAGCAAAAGAAAGAAGAGAATCAGATCGGCTACGACGATTGAATTTTGGTAGGGGCTTTGCATGCAACGCCCCTACTGCATCATTCTTCGCGCGTTTCTTCAATCGCCGCGATCACATCCTCACGCGGCACATTATCCACGATGACCACATCGCCCAGCGCGCGCGGCAATACGAACCGCAATTGCGCGCCGACGCGTTTCTTGTCCGTCCCCATCGCGTCGAGAATCACATCAGTGGACATGGCAGATGGCACGCGCGTCGGTAGATCAATCGCGCGTAAAAGGTTTTCGACGCGCGCGACGAGCGTCGCCTCGCACATCCCGCGCCGCGCCGCCAAGCGCGTCGCGCACACCAGCCCAATCGCAACCGCCTCGCCGTGTTGCAATTCGAAATTCGACAACAACTCGAACGCGTGCCCGAACGTGTGCCCCAGGTTCAGCTTGCCGCGCTCGCCTTGTTCGAGCGGATCGCGCGCGACAATATTGATCTTGACCTGCATCGCGCGGGCGATCCAACTGCGCCGACCTTCCATCGGCACCGGCGACGAATTCGGATCGCGTTCCAGCATCTCGAACAAGCCCACATCTTCGATGATGCCGTGCTTGACGACCTCTGCCATGCCCGAATGTAATTCTTCCTCACGCAGCGTGGCGAGCGCGTCGGTGTCCGCGATCACCGCGAACGGTTGCTTGAATGCGCCCACCAGATTTTTGCCGCGCGGATGATCCACCGCGGCTTTACCGCCGATGCTCGCGTCCACCATCGCCAACAAGGTCGTCGGCATTTGCACGAACGACACGCCGCGCAAGTACGTCGCCGCCGCAAAGCCGGCGACATCGCCGATGACACCGCCGCCCAGCGCGAAGACGATGGACTGGCGGTCGAGTTGCGCGTCAATCAGTTGATCGTAAATCATCCGCACGGAATCGAGCGTCTTGTACTTTTCGCTATCGGGAATTTCGATGATGTGCGGTTCGAAATTACGCGCGCGCAACGATTCGACCACCGGCGCGGCGTGCAATCGGCTCACGCGCGGATTCGTGATGATCGCGCAATGCGGCGAAAAACTATCCCGCGTCAAATTCATCAAGCGTCCCACCTGCCCCAGCAAACCCGCGCCGACAAAAATCGGACACACGCTGTCTGGCGCGGACACGTTGATTTTGCGCGGTTGCAACAAACCGACGATTTCATCGGCGACCTGCTCCACCGTCTTGTCGTGCGTGTTCAAATGCCATTCGACCTGGGCATACGCGTCGCGCCGCGCGTTCATCAACTCGACGATGCGTTGTTGCGGGTTTGCCGATTGCAACAAGGGACGATCGTGTTGATGCTTGAGCCGATTGTAAATATCATCGGGGGGCGCATCGAGACACACGACTAACGCGTCTTTGAAATACGCCCGATTGTTTGGATTCACCATCGCGCCGCCGCCGGTGGCGACGACGTGATTCTCACTTTGCGCCAGCCGCGCGCACCACTCGGTTTCGCGCGCGCGAAAGTACGCTTCGCCGTGCACGTTGAACATTTCGGGAATCGTCATGCCTTCCGCCGCTTGAATCGCGACATCCATGTCCACAAATTCGCGACCCAGTCTTTCGGCAATCACTTTGCCGACCGAGGTCTTGCCTGCGCCCATAAAGCCGGTCAAAACAATCGGCGCAACACGTGGTTGACTCATTTGAGATTCTCCATTCGTTGTCTCATTTCATTGATCGAATCGCCACCCAGTTTTTCCATCAACGCGTCGGCAAGCACGAACGCGACCATCGCCTCGCCGATCACGCACGCGCGCGGCACGTGTGAAAAATCCGAACGTTGATATTGCGCGAGCGCCGGTTCGCCGGTCGCGAGATCAATCGAACGCAACGGCGTCACCGTCGTCGCGATCGGTTTCAGCGCGGCGCGAATCACAATCGGCATCCCGTTCGTGATCCCACCTTCAAGTCCTCCGGCGCGATTTGTTTGCCGTGTAAATTTGTGATTGGTAATTGGTAATTGGTCTGTTGCAACAATCTCATCCTGCACCTGCGTCCCCACCTTGCGCGCATTCTCCCACGCATCGCCGATCTCAACGCCCTTGACCGATTGAATGCTCATCACTGCTTGCGCGAGCCGCCCATCGAGTTTGCGGTCCCACTGCACGTGCGAGCCGAGTCCGACCGGCACATTGAGCGCGACGATTTCGATTACGCCGCCGATGGTATCTTTTGCGCGCATCACCTCTTCGATGCGTTCGCGGATTTTTGTCGCGCTCGTCTCGTCGGCGACTATTACGTCGGATGCCTGGGCGCGGGAAAAAATTTCTGCGTATGGAATGGAAGGAACTTGGGCGATGATGCCGCCGATTTCGAGCACGTGACTGCCGAGGATGATTCCAAATTCCGCGAGGAGTTGGCGCGCGACGGAGCCGCATGCAACGCGCATCGCGGTTTCGCGCGCGCTCGCGCGTTCCGCGACCATCCGCAAATCGTCGAACCCGTACTTGATCGCACCGGCAAGATCGGCGTGCCCCGGTCGGGGAATCGTTTGCGGCGGGACAACCTTGTCCTTCCAATTCGCGTAATCGAGATTTTCGATTCGCAACGCGACCGGCGCGCCAATCGTTTTGCCGTCCACCACGCCGCCCAGGATTTCGACGCGATCCGTTTCGATCCGCATCCGCGCCGAACGCCCCACGCCAATTTGTCGTCGCGCCAGATCGCGATTGATCGCGTCCGCGTCCACACGCAAACCCGCCGGCAATCCTTCGACGATTCCCGTGAGCGCCGGTCCGTGTGATTCACCGGCTGTCAAGAATCGCAACATGCCTAACCTCACTCGCGCCGCGTTTCAATTCGCGCGCGCGTTCCAATTCCGCCATCGCCGCGTCGAGCATGATCTGATCCGGGACGCGGTAGCCGGTCCACAACTTGAATGCCTCGACGCCTTGATGCACCAGCATTCCAAGACCGCCAATCGCACGCGCCCCGGCGAGTTCGGCTTCGCGCAGGAACCGCGTTTGCAAAGGACGATAAACCAGATCGAACGCGACGGCGTGACGCGGAAACGCGTACGTCATCGGCGATTCACCTTCGCGCGGTGTCATGCCGACCGGCGTCGCATTGATGATGATCTGCGCGCGGGCGAGGGATTCGGTCTCGTTCGCCGTGACGGTCACGCGAGGAAATTCTCCGCGCACACGTTCGGCGAGCATTGCCGCGCGCGTGTGCGTGCGGTTCACGATCACGATGTGCGCCGCGCCGGACTCGGCGAGCGCGAACGCCGCCGCGTGCGCCGCGCCGCCCGCGCCCAGGATTGCCACGCGCGCGCCGCGCATCTTTACTAATGCCTGGGTCAACGTTTGAACAATGCCATACACGTCGGTATTATCGCCAATCAGCTTGCCATCCCGTTTGATGATGGTGTTCACCGCGCCCACGTGACGCGCGTGATCGGCGATGTCGTCCAAGTATGGCATCACCGCTTCTTTATGCGGCACGGTCACATTCGCGCCCGTGCAATCGTCGAGGCGGATACGCGCGACGACCTCTCCTAATTGATCGCGCGGTGTTTCGAGTAAACCATACTCCCAATCCAAGTTCAGCGCGCGAAACGCGGCGTTCTGCATCGCGGGCGACAAGGAATGCTTGACCGGATATCCTATCAGAAAAACACGTTTCATTGAATGCCCTCCAGGGTTTCGGCAAAATTCGGAAACGAATCGGCGACGCATTCCCAGCCCTCGATGATCGTTTCGCCGCGCGCGATGAGCGCGGCGACCGCGAGCGCCATCGCGAGCCGATGATCGTTGTGCGCCGAGACGCGCGCGCCGCGCAACGGCGTCGGTCCTGCGATGATGAATCCATCGTCGCGTTCCTCGATCTGCGCGCCCATCTTGCGGATTTCTTGCGCGAGCGTCGCGATGCGGTCCGACTCCTTGACGCGCAGTTCTTGCGCGTCGCGCACGATCGTTTCGCCGCGCGCCTGGGTTGCCGCAATCGCGAAAATCGGAAATTCGTCAATCATGCGCGGCGCCTCATCGCCAGCGATCTCGGTCGCGCGCAACGCGGAGCGGCTCGCGCGCGCGATGACATCGCCGACCGGTTCGCCCGACTCATCGCGCGCGTTTTCAATCGCGACACGCGCGCCCATCCGCGTCAGCGCGTCGAGCAACCCGGTGCGCGTCGCGTTGACGCCGACGTTTTGCAAACACAATTCCGATTGCGGCACGATGAGCGCGGCGACGATGAAGAACGCGGCGGAGGAAAAATCATTTGGAATTTGGAAATTGGAAGTTGGAAGTTGGAGATTTGAAGTTGGATTAATTCGCGTTTCGCAATTCGCAATTCGCAATTCGATTCCACAACCTTGCAACATCCTCTCCGTGTGATCGCGTGACAAACTGGGTTCGCGCACTGTCGTGGGCGAATCGGCGAAGAGCGCGGCGAGCAGAATCGCGGATTTGACTTGCGCGCTCGCGACGTTCATCGTGTACTCGATCCCGCGCAGATTGCCGCCGCGTATTGCAAGCGGGGGCAGTTTGCCATCGTCGCGCGCGAGAATCGTCGCGCCCATCGCGCGGAGCGGCTCGGCGACGCGCGCCATCGGGCGACGTTTGAGCGCGGGCGTACCGTCGAGAATCGAAAGAAAGTTCTGTCCCGCGCACAACCCGGCGAGCAAACGCATCGTCGTGCCCGATCCTTTGCAAAACAAAATGTCACTCGGCTCGCGCAAACCGCGCATCCCGCGTCCGCGAACCACGAGTGTCGTCGCATCGCGTTGCTCGATCTCCGCGCCCATCGCGCGCAAGCAATCGAGCGTTGCGTGCGTCGTTTCGCTCGGCAAAAAATTTTCGATGCGCGTCGCGCCCTCGGCGAGCGACGCGAAAATCGCCGCGCGATGTGAGATGGATTTGTCGGCGGGCACGGTAAGTGTGCCGCGAAGTGGTTTGGAAGATGGAGTGATTTGATATTCTGGCATTTTTGATTTCCAAGTGGCGATTAGCAAATGGCAGATAGCGGATCGCACCATACAATTTGCAATTTGCCATACGCTATCCGCTATTTGCGATTTGAAACAACCCGCGTCGCAGTTCCGCTGCGCTTTGCAAACGCGCGCGCAACGTGTCATCATTGCCGCGCTCGATCGCGTCGGCGAGCGCATTGAGGTTGCGCGAATAGTCGCGGA
Organism: Chloroflexota bacterium; assembly: GCA_016219275.1. Taxonomy (NCBI): domain Bacteria; kingdom Bacillati; phylum Chloroflexota; species Chloroflexota bacterium. Next base: position 71,013 of record JACRBM010000067.1, on the reverse strand, counting down.
GGCACGCGGCGACGTGATCGCGATTCGTCAGCAAAATGTCGAGCATCATCGTCGTGTTGCTCGCGGCAAGACGGGACGTGTCGCGAAAACCGGACGCTGCGAGTGCGAACAGCGCATCGTCGTTCTGCGCGAATTCACTCGCCGTCATCATCAAGTTAGACGCGACTGCGAACGGCAGATGACTGATCGCCGCGACAATCTTGTCGTGCCGCGCCGCATCGAGCACGAGCGGACGCGAACCCAGGCGTGTGGCGAGTGACGCGAGGCGAGTGACGGTTTCCTGGGTTGTTCGTGCGAGCGGCGTCAATACAAATGGAGCATCGCGAAAAAGATTCGCGTCCGCCGCGTCGAACCCGGACGTTTCTTTGCCGCACATTGGGTGCGCGCCAATCGCGTGAATGTGCGTGGGCAAATTTTCCATCGCGTTCACAATCGCGCGCTTCGTCGAACCCAGGTCGAACACGACCGCGCCGGGTCGCGTGAGCGCGCCAACGCGTGGCACCAATTCGACGATGACACGCACCGGCGTCGCAAGCACGATCACGTCGGCGCGTGCGACGAGCGCGAGATCGTCACTCGCTTCATCTACGCTGCCGCGCGCAAGCGCATCTGCGCGCGTCGCCGCGTTGCGTTCGACCGCGAGGATGCGCGCGCACGCGCGATGTTCGCGCAAAGCCAGCGCGAATGAACCACCCATCAAACCCAGACCAACTATCGCGATAACGGAATCGCGCCAAGCAAAACCATCTTCATCCATGTGTCATTCGCCCATTCGCCATTCGCCATTCGCCGTCCGCCATTTCACACCGTTCGACCGACCGCTTCCGCAACGCGGCGCACATCCGCGACCATTGCGGCAAAGTTCGCCGGCTTGAGCGATTGCGCGCCGTCGCTCAACGCGAGTTCGGGATGCGGATGCACTTCGACGATCACGCCGTCTGCGCCCGCGGCAATCGCGCCGCGCGCGACCGGCGCGACCAGTTCCCACTTACCCGTACCGTGCGACGGGTCGGCGATCACCGGCAAGTGCGTCAACGATTTGAGCAACGGAATCGCGTTGATGTCGAACGTGTTACGCGTCCCAGTTTCGAACGTGCGAATGCCACGCTCGCACACCATCACGCGATTGTTGCCCTGCGCGAGAATGTACTCCGCCGCCATCAACAATTCTTCGACGGTGGACATCATGCCGCGCTTGAGCAGAATCGGTTTTTGCGTTTCGCCGACCGCGCGCAAGAGTGAATAGTTTTGCATGTTGCGCGCGCCGATCTGCAAAATATCCGCGTACTGCGCGACGAGCGTCACCTCCTGCGGCGACATTACCTCGGTCGCGACCGGCAAGTGGAACAGATCGCGCGCTTCGCGCAACAATTCGAGTCCGCGCAAACCGAGACCCTGGAACGCGTACGGCGACGTGCGCGGCTTGAACGCACCGCCGCGCAAGATGTGCGCGCCGGCATCTTTCACCGCTGCCGCGGTTTCGAACAACTGCTCGCGCGATTCGACGGAACACGGTCCCGCGATCACGATGACTTGATTGCCGCCGACGCTGACGCCGTTGATGCGGACAACCGAATCCGCCGGGTGAAAATCGCGCGACGCAAGTTTGAATGGATGCAGGACGCGCACGACGCGCTCGACGCCGTCGAACGCTTCGAAATGTTCCGGCTCGATGGGTCGTTCGTCGCCGATGAGTCCGATGATCGTGCGTTCTTCGCCGCGCGAGAGATGCGTTTTGAAACCCAGTGATTCGACGTGTTTGATCAACGCGTCAATGTTTTCGGCTGGCGCGTTGTGTTTCATAATGATGACCATACGATTACTCCTTTTGAAATGTAAGGCAAATTTCCAATTTGCCCTGACGCAAGTTGGAAACTTGCGCTACACGGTGCGATCAATCGCTTCCGCGACGCGACGGACTTGGGCGACGAGCCGGGCGAAATTGTCCGGCTTGAGCGATTGCGCGCCATCGCTGCGCGCGCGCGCCGGATCGGGATGCACTTCGACGATCAACCCGTCCGCGCCGGCGGCGACCGCGGCGCGCGCGATGGGTGTGACGTACTCCCACTTGCCGGTGCCATGCGACGGATCGGCGACCACCGGCAAATGCGTCAACGCTTTGAGCGCGGGAATCGCGTTCACGTCGAAGGTGTTGCGCGTGACCGTCTCGAACGTGCGAATGCCGCGCTCGCACAACATGACGCGCTGATTGCCGTGCGACAAGATATATTCTGCCGCCATCAACAATTCTTCGACAGTGGACATCATGCCGCGTTTGAGCAGAACCGGTTTTTGCGTTTCGCCGACCGCGTGGAGCAACGCGTAATTTTGCATGTTGCGCGCGCCGATCTGAAACACGTCGGCGTACTGCGCGACGAGCGTGACATCTTGCGGCGAGATCACCTCGGTGATGATGGGCAACTGGTACGCCTCGCGCGCTTCGCGCAAGAGTTCAAGTCCTTTCAATCCCAGACCCTGGAACGCGTAGGGGGACGTGCGCGGTTTGTACGCGCCGCCGCGCAACATCGTCGCGCCGGCTTGCTTGATCGCCGCCGCCGTTTCCATGATTTGTTCGCGCGATTCGACCGAGCACGGTCCCGCCATCACGATCACTTGCGAACCGCCGACGCTGACGCCGTTGATCTTGACGATGGAATCCTCCACGTGAAAATCGCGCGAGGCGAGTTTGAACGGATGCAGAATTCGCATCGTGCGTTCGACGCCCGGCATCAGATCGAACGTGTCTGGCTCGATGGGACGTTCGTCGCCGACGACGCCGATGATCGTGCGTTCTTCGCCGTAGATCGGATGCGGACTAAAGCCGAGCGATTCGACGTACTGCATGACGTTCTGGATTTCCTCGCTCGTCGCGTGATGTTGCATGACGATAACCATAATTGCATTCCCTCCTATGATGTGGGGCAAGTTTCTAACTTGCCTACGTCGCACGTTGGAAACTTGCGCGATGATTCAAAATGTAAACCCAGCTTCTAACTTGCCTACGTCGCAAGTTGGAAACTTGCGCGATGATTCAAAATGTAAACCAAGCTTCTAACTTGCCTGTGTCGCAAGTTGGAAACTTGCGCGACGATTCAAAATGTAAACCCAGTTTCTAACTTGCCTACGTCGCAAGTTGGAAACTTGCGCGACGATTCAAAATGTAAACCAAGCTTCTAACTTGCCTATGTCGCAAGTTGGAAACTTGCGCTACGATTCAAAATGTAAACCAAGTTCCCAACTTGCCTATGTCGCAAGTTGGAAACTTGCGTTACAAAATTCGCGCTACTGATTTGATGCCGCGGGGTACGAACCCAGCACTTTGATGAACGATGATTTATTCAACAGACCGACTAACGCCTCGCGGCACGCTGGGTCGTCCCAGTGTCCTTCAAAGTCGAGATAGAACACGTAATGCCAGGGTCGTCGCCGGTCGGGACGCGATTCGATTTTCGCGAGGTTGATCCCGCGCGTCGAAAATTCGCCGAGGCACGCGTAGAGCGCGCCGGGAATGTGCCGCGTCGCGAACACGAGCGACGTTTTGGATTTCTCGGCGCGCGGCGGTTCGTGGCGACCGACGACAAAAAAGCGCGTAAAGTTGTTCACGATATCCTGGACATCGCGCGCGAGAATGTCCAAGCCGTAGACGCGCGCGGCGGTCTCGCTCGCAATCGCGGCGGCATTCGGCTCGCGTGTCTCGGCGATTTGTTTCGCCGCGCCCGCCGTGTCGTACACGACAATCGCGTCCCAGCCGTTGCTCGCGATAAATCGCTCGCACTGCGCGATGGCGGACGGATGCGAGTACACGCGTTTCACATCCTGAAGCGTCGCGCCGGGCACAACCAACAACGCGTGGCGCACGCGCAGGATCACTTCGCGCGTGATTTTCAAATCGTAATCGAGCAACAAATCGTACGATTGATTGATCGCGCCCGCCGTCGAATTTTCAATCGGCACCATCGCGAGCTCAGCGCGGTCTTCGTCCACCGTGCGAAAGAGATCGAAAAACGTGCGGCACGGAATCGTCTCGACCTCGTTGCCAAACGTTTGGAAAATGGCTTCTTGCGAATACGCACCATGCTCACCTTGAAACGCGATGCGGGTCATTTGGCTTCTCCTGTTTCGGGAAATTCTTCCGTAATCGTTGCCCAGTCGGGGCGGAGTTTGCGCGCGTCGCGCAAATAAACGTGGCGGACCTCGTGCGGGGAGCGTTCGGTGTTCCAGTGAATCATCACGCGGATGCAGCGCGACAGATCGGTGGGCACGCGTGGCGCGAGCATATCGAGGAGCGCGGTGTGCGTCCAACCGAGTTGGCGCGCGGCGGCGGCGGGGAATGCCGCGTCGAGGTCGGGGGTGACGGTGAACACGGCGCTGACGACATCGTCCGGATGCAAGTCGTTGCGGCGCGCGATCGTGTCCAACAGTTCGCGCGTCGCGTCGAGAATCGCCTCGCGCGTGTTGGCGTTGGAGGTAGTTGCGCCGCGAATTCCGCGAAGTGACATGGCTGCTCCCGAAAAAGAAAAGGAGCGTGGGGTTGAATCCCACGCTCCTGTGTTGTTGCCTGATTACGGCTAACTAAGGTGTGACGATTCGACCCGCGGTGCATCGCCGGCGTAAAAATAAAAGTAGCCGTAAAAGTAAAACGCGAACGCCGAGGTCGAATTGTGCTTCATCATCGTGGCGAGAATTTACCACAACTCGCGTGGTTTTGTCAAATCGGTTTTGGCGCGTCCGGCGCGTTCATCGTGACGTGACGTTCTTCGCGTTCCCAAGGCATCCACCAATGTTCGATGGTTTGCAGTCCGCTCGTAAACAACGCGCCCAGAATCATTACCACGACCAAACCGGCAAACATATTTTCGGTGAGCAAGGTTTGCCACGAAAACCAAATCAAATAACCCAACCCATACTGCGCCGCGACGAACTCCGCCGCGATGATGACGATGAGCGCCGTGCCGAGACTGAGCCGCAGTCCGGCGAAAATAACCGGCAATGCGCCGGGAATAATCACATGCCAGAACATTTGCCAACGATTCGCGCCGTAATTCTTCGCCGCTTCAAAAAAGATCGGCTCGATGTCGCGCACGCCGACCGTCGTATTGATCAGCACGAGAAAGAACGACGAGATGCCGACGATGACCACCTTGCTCGTTTCGCCGATACCGAAAATCAACATCACGAGCGGCAGGATCGCGATCTTGGGCAGAACATACACCGCCGAAATCACCGGGTCGAGTGCGACCCGCACCGAGCGGCTCATGCCCATGATGACGCCGAGCACGATACCTGGGATCGCGCCGAGAAAGAAACCGGCAAAGATGCGGAACAGACTCACCCACAAATGTCCTTCGATGATAATTTTTTGCGCCGCGTCCCAATCGCCCAGGGCGAGCGCGCCGGGCAGCAACCAGACCTTGCCGAGCAAATCACCCTTCGCCGTCAGATTCCACAGCGCCACCGCGACCGCCGACGGCGCGGGAAAGAACCGTCCGTCGAGCCATTGCGCGCGCACGACGAATTCCCACAACGCGAGCAGGAATAACGGAAAGCCGATGGCGAGCAAGCGGTCGCGTGTGTCGGTATCGAGTTTCATGCTTGTTGCTCCATCGCGCGCTGCACCTCGCCTTGCAGTTCTTTCCAGATCGCGTAGGTCAACCGGCTAAACTCGGGCGTGCCGGTCAATTCAAACGCGCGAGGGCGCGGGAACGGCACCGCGAATTCGCATTTGAACATCCCAGGATGCGCGGTCATCAAAATCACGCGGTCGCCAAGCAACACCGCTTCTTCGATGCTGTGCGTGATGTACACGACCGTCTTGCGCGACGCTTCCCACAACCGGATCAATTCTTCTTGCAGAACCGTGCGCGTCTGCGCGTCGAGCGCGCCGAGCGGCTCGTCCATCAACAAAATTTCGGGATCGTTCGCGAATGCGCGCGCGATGCTGACGCGCTGTTTCATTCCGCCGGAAAGTTGATGGGGATACGCATTCGCAAATTTCGCCAAGCCAACTTTTTTCAGCCAGTCGGTCGCAACGGCGTGGCGTTGCGCGCGCGGCATCCCGCGCATCTGCAATCCGAACGCGACGTTGTCGAGCACCGTCTTCCAGGGAAAGATCGCGTACTCTTGAAAGACGATGCTTTGCAACGGCGTTCCGGATTTGCCGGGCACAAGTGTCACTTGCCCCGACGTGACCGGCGACAAACCAGCCAGCATCCGCAGAAACGTAGACTTGCCGCAACCGGAAGGACCGACGATACAAACGAATTCACCTTCTTGCACTTTTAGATTGAAATTCGTTAGCGCGGTCACCGTGCCGCCCCGCGCGGGATACGATTTACAAACGTTCGTCGCTTTGATCTTGATCGGCATAATTATCAAAAAGGCAGAAGAATGAAAAATGCGAATTCATCCTTCATCCTTCTGCCTTCATCCTTTACACTACGGCTTGAACGCACCCAGAACTTTGACGGCATTGTCCACAAAGGAGGTATCTGCCATCTTGTCCGCCGCAATCACGTTTGTGTAATCCGTCCACCCTTCAGCACGGAAAACTTCTTCCAAACTTTTGACGCTGTCGAGGTACACTTTCAAGTCAGGATCAATGAACGGCGGGATGCCAGTCTTGATCGCGTCTTCGGTCGAAGGCGTGTACTTGATGTACGCCTTGATGTTTTCCGGATCGAGGTACTTGGCGCCCTGCATCGCGCGCGAACCCTTGACGAGCGCGAGCATAAAGCGTCTGGCAACGTCCGGGCGTTCCTTGATGAACTTGCCCGAGTACATCCACACCGTCGTCATCGCGCCTGGTGCGGTATCCTGCGCGAGCAAAACACCCGTGCCATCCTTGAGGATCTGATCCGAGTACGGCGGACCGACGAGCGCGGCATCCACCGATGATTGTTTCATCGCGAGCACCAGGTCGGGATTGGCGAGATTGACAGCGGTGATGTCTTTGAACGTCAAGTTGACATCGCGCAATGCTTTGGCAACAAAGTACGCGCCGGTCGAACCCGCCGCGCCGGCAACTCCGACTTTCATGCCTTTCAAATCGGCGACGGATTTCACTTTGCCGGAATCTTTCAAATCCTTGCGAACCAGGATCACAGTCGGACCATTTTTCAACGGCTGAATCGCCGCCGAGGCGACGATGCGAAAGTCCAACGCTTTGTTGAACCCGTTGAACGTCGCCGCCGCCATACCGATCCCACCCGCGTCGTACTGCCCGGTCGCGAGGAACGGCAGTGCGTCCGCGGCGGTCGTCACTTTTTGCGCGGACACTTCGATGTTTTGCTCTTTCATGTACCCGCGCTCGATCGCGATGTAGAGCGGCGCAAAGTTCGTGATCGCGACGTACGCGACCGTGACCTTGTCCGGCGCGGCGGCTTTGGTTGGCTCCGGCGGTTTCGTCGGTTCGGGCGCTTTGGTCGCGGGCACGGCGGTGGGCGCAACGGTTGGCGCGACAGTTGCCGCGGCTTTCGTCGGCTCCGGCGCTTTCGTCGCGGGCACAGCCGTCGGCGGAACAGCCGTCGGCGTGGGTGTCGCGCACGCGGCGAGCAGGATCGCAACGACGAACAACGCGAGAATTGTGAAACGTTGAGACATTTTCTCTCCTCCTGAATATTTTTTAGATGAAATGAAAGGAGCGTGGGGTTGAATCCCACGCTCCCTGATTTCGAGTACGGCTAGACTAGCGCGTGACGATTCGACCCCGCGTGGCACTGTCAGCATAAAAGTACCAGATGCCCTCAAACTTGTACAAGCCTCGCTGAGTCGAAAATCGGTTCGTCATCTTGATGAAGGATTTACCACAGGTCCTGGTCTTTGTCAAATAAGGCTGTCTTTCAAAATTTTGGAACACTCAACCTTGCGAAGGTTTTGACGACAAATCAAATATGATTGCCGTTCAACCTTCGCAAGGTTATTTCACCACCCAAAAACTTGACGCACACCCGTCAAATAATCATCCTGCCGTTTGACACCGCTCTCGACTCGCGTATAATCCTTCCATTCTGAAAATATATCAAAGGGAAAATAGCTGTCCGAGATCTCAGCGGCGGCATACGCGAAAGATCTCCTCGATCAGCTTTTCTTCTTCTGCCGCGTTCGCGCGCTGATCGCACATAATTTTCGCTCCGCTCAGTTTGACATGACTGGCTTACCGTCTCGAAGGAGAGCACGAATTCATGCGTAACACTGTGGTTCTGTATGCGCTTTTCATTATCCTCGTTCTGAACGCGGTCGTCGCCACCGCGTGCAGCGCGCCGCCGGTTTCGGCGCAAGCATCCACGCCAACAGCGGAAGCGACGCAGCAACGCCCCGCCGTTGCCCCAACCCAACCCGCCGCAACCGCGACGCCCTTCGCCGCGTTGCGCGCGGTTACGAATGTGAAACTCGTCGGCAACCTAGTCGCCGCGAACCAGGTATCGCTCGCTTTCACCGCCGCCGGACGCGTCAAAGAATTGCCGGTCGCGGAAGGCGCTGCGGTCAAAGCCGGCACGCTCCTCGGCTCACTCGATACCGCCGTGCTCGAAGCGCAATTCGCGCAAGCGCAAGCCACGTTCGATGTGGCAAACGCGACCTGGGCGCGCATTCAGCAAGGTCCCAGCGCCGACGACATGGCGGTGGCACAAGCCAATCTCGATCGCGCCAAAGCCGCGGTAGACCAAGCCCAAGCGGCGTATGATCGCTCGAGCAAAACAGGCGCAGCGGCAGTCAACCTGCAAACCGCGACGCTCAACCTGCAAACCGCGCTCGCGCAGTACAACCTCGCCGTCAATCATCCCACCGCGTCCGAACGCGAAATCGGGCAGATTCAATTCAAGCAAGCGCAACTCGCGCTCGACCTGGCGAAACAAAACCTGACCAACACCAAACTCTCCGCGCCATTCGACGGGACACTGCTTTCAATCACACCGAAAATTGGCGAGTCGGTCGGTGCGAATACCGCCGTGATGGTACTCGCCGACCTGACCAAGATGCAGGTGTTGGTGAACGCCGACGAAACGACGCTCGCGAACATCAAGGTCGGACAAAAAGCCAGGATCACCGCGGACGCCATCGGCGATAGAGTGTTGACCGGTGTCGTCCAAAAAATCGGTTTGATCGCGACGACGACAACTACCGTGGTGACTGTTCCAGTGTGGATTGACATTGATCCAACAGACGCGCGGCTCTATCCTGGGTTGAGCGCGACGGTTGAAATTGCAACTGGCTCGTAAGGCAAATTTTCAATTTGCCACTCGCAGAAAGAGGCGGCTCGATGAACATAGCGAACATCTCAATCAAGCAACCGGTTTTCGTGACGATGATGATGGCAGTGCTCGTCGTCATCGGCTACTTTGGATATAACAAGTTGTCGGTGGACCTGTTCCCCGAAACATCGAATCCGAGCGTTTCCGTTTCGACGACGTACTCAGGCGCGGGACCTTCCGAGATTCAACGCCAGGTCACACAACCCATCGAAGATGCGTTGAGCACCCTGCCCGGCGTCACCAACATTCGCTCGACCTCGCGCGAAAACAATTCGCAGATCAGCGTGGACTTTACGCTCGAAACGGATCCCAAAGCCGCGTTCGACATCGTGCGCGAACGCGTCGCGCGGACACAGAACAGTTTGCCGAGCGGCGCGAACCAACCGACGGTGCAACGTTTTGATTTTTCATCCCAGTCCGTGTTGACGTTCAACATCTCGGACAAATCGGGCAAGATGAAATCGTACGAGTTGCGTACCCTCGTCGAAGATCAACTGCAACCACGCGTCGAACGGATTGACGGCGTCGCGGATGTGTCGGTCAGCGGCGGCGGTCGCCGCGAGATTCAAGTGAATTTGAACCTCGACGATCTGCGCTCGCATCGGCTCTCGCTTTCGCAAGTAAGCAGCGCGATTCGCGGCGAAAATCTTAGCGTGCCGGGCGGCAAGATCACGCAAGACGGCACGGACTTGCTCCTACGCGTCCCCGGCGAATTCACTTCGCTCGACGACATTCGCAATTTGACCATCGTCACCTCGCGCGGCACGCCGCTCCGCATCAAGGACATTGCGACGGTGCAAGACACGACCGCCGAAGTCACATCGTACAGTCGGCTCAATGGCAAAGACAGCGTCGCCGTCCAGGTGCGGAAACAGTCCGGCACGAACACCGTGCAGGTCGCCGAACGGGTGCGCGCCGAAGTCCAGCGGATGCAACGCGAATTTCGCGATCTCGACATTGCGATATCAAACGATCAATCCAGCTTCATCAAGAAATCCATTGAGGACTCGACGATGGATTTGATTTACGGAGCTGGGTTTGCTTCGCTCATCGTCCTCTTGTTTTTCCGTAACTTTTTGAACACGTTCGTCACCATCGCCGGCTTGCCGGTCATCATGATCGGCACGTTCGCCGCGATGAGCGCGCTGAATCTATCGCTGAACATGATGACGCTCCTCGCGCTCTCGCTCGCGGTCGGCTTGGTGCTCGACGACGCGATCGTCGTACGCGAAAATATTTTCCGGCACATGGAACGCGGCGAGACGCCCAAGGAAGCCGCGTCGCGCGGCACGAACGAGGTATCGCTTTCCGTCGTCGCGATGACGTTGACCATCGTGTCCGTGTTCTTTCCGATTGCATTCACGACTGGGCAAATCGGTCGCTTTTATCGCGAGTTCGGTCTCGCCGTGACCGCCGCGGTGCTCATCTCACTCTTTGAAGCGTTTACGCTCGCGCCGATGCTCTCGGCGTACTTGTTCCGGCAACGCAAACCCAAGTCCAGCGAGGAACTCGAAGAGCATTCCACCAAACTGGGTTGGCTCGATCGCAGTTATCGCCGCCTCCTGGCATGGACGCTCGATCATCGCGTCGTGATTTTCATTGTCACGTTGGCGATCCTGGGTGGACTGTACGTCATCGTGCCGAGCGTCATGGCGCGCGTGTCGTTCATTCCGCGCATTGACAACGCCAACTTTCAAGTCGGTTTGGCGTTGTCCCCGGGTACGACGCTCGCCGTGACGAATGAACAAGCCAAACAAATCGAAGCCGCACTCTTGACCGTCGAAGGCATTGACAATGTGTTTGCCAACATCGGCGGCGGCAGTTCGCCGGAGCGCGCCAATTTCAACGTGCAGATGAAAGACCTGGGCGCGCTGAAAACCGTCGAAGCCGAGGTGCGTCAAAAACTCGCCGGGATGAAGGGCGTGAGTTTCAATTTTCAAGGTGGCTTTGGCGGCGGCGGCACGAATGTGGGCAGTCGCCCGATTCAAATCAATCTGCTTTCCGGCGGCTCGCCGGATGAGTTGGATCTCGTCGCGCAAGATGTGATCAAAGGCATGGCAGGCATTCCGGGTTTGGCGGATATTGATCGCAGCAATGAGCCAGGCAAACCGGAATTGAGAATCATGGTAGATCGTAACCGCGCGTCACAGTACAATCTAACGACTTCGGGGCTGGGCACGACGATTCGCTCGCTCGTCTCCGGCGACACGGCGTCGCGTTATCGCGAACCGGGCAAGGAAGCGGACATTATCGTGCGCTTGCGTCCCGAAGATCGCTCGCGTCTTGACGACATCATGTCGCTGGGCATCCAAACGCCGAGCGGTCAAACGGTGCCGCTGCGAAATGTCGCGACGATTATCAGCAGTTCCGGTCCCTCGGTGATTTCGCGCTTGAATCGCCAAACGCAAATCGGCATCGGCGCGAACGCGGTGGGGCGTTTGCCAGCCCAGGTCGCCGCCGATATGCGCGAACGCCTGAACCAACTACGCTTACCCTCGAACGTCACGGTGCGATTCGGCGGTCAGGTGCAGCAGACCCAGGATGCGTTGAACACGCTGATGGGTTCGCTCGCGTTGTCCGTGTTGTTCATGTACATGGTGCTCGCGTCCCAGTTCGGCTCGTTCACGCAACCTATCGTGTTGATGTTGGCGTTGCCGCTCGCGATTATCGGCGCGTTCGGCGCGCTGATCATCACCGGCACGCCCGCCGATATGACCGCAGTGATCGGTCTGATCTTGCTGATGGGCTTGGCAGTCAAGAACTCGATTTTGCTCGTAGACTTTGCGAATCGTCTGCGCGCGCAAGGGATGACGCGTACCGAGGCGCTGTTGATCGCGGGTCCCACACGCTTGCGCCCGATCCTGATGACGACCTCGGCGTTGATCCTGGGTATGACGCCGGTCGCGCTCGCGCGCGGCGCAGGTGGTAGTTTCCGCGCGCCAATGGCGATTGCAGTGATCGGCGGCTTGATTACCTCGACTCTGCTGACACTGTTGATCGTCCCAGTTTTCTATGACGTACTGATCGCCGCGCAAGAAAAACTGTTGCGTCGCCCAGCCAAGGTCGCGCAGCCTGCCGCTACACCGGCGGCGGAGTGAGAATTGGAAGTTGGAATCTCTCAGCCATATCCAACTTCTACCGTCCAACATCTAACTTCCAATCTCTAACTTCCAACCTCCAAACCAGGAGTCATTGATGTCCTCGCCAAGCAAACATACGTATTCGATGCTCGTTACTCTGCTGTTATTGACCACCGCATTCATCGCCGCGTGCGGCGGAACGAGTACGCCTGCCGCGCCAGCAAGCGGCGCGACGACCAGCGCCCCCGTCGCGTCGCGTCCCGAAGGTGCGCCCCAGGGTACGCGTCCCGCCGGCGCGCCACTCGGCGCGCAAGCCACCGCGACGGCGACTCCGCGCGCCACCGCCAAAACGCGGTTCGTCGGCAACCTGGTTTCGGTCAGCCAAGCCACGATCGGTTTTCCGGTCGCCGGTCGCCTTGCGGAAATCAAAGCGCCCGACGGCACGCGGGTTAAAGCCGGCGATTTGATCGCGTCGCTCGACACGACGACGCTGGAGATTCAGGTCGCGCAGGCGCAAGCCGCGCTCGATCTCGCGAACGCAAACTGGAATCGCATCAAGAACGGTCCGAATGAGGATGATGCCGCGATTGCCAAAGCGAATGTCGAACGCACCTATGCCGCGCTGATCGCCGCGCAATCCGCGTACGACCGCATCGGCGGCGCGAGCAATCCGCTGATCGCGACGACGACGCAAGGATTGAACTTGCAACAAGCCATCGCCAGTTATCAAGGCGCGGTCGCGCAGTACAACATCACGATCAATCGTCCAACCTCCAGTGAGCGCGACACGAATCTGGCGCAGATCGCGGCGGCGCAAGCCGCGCTCGAGGTGAGCCGGCGCAATCTCAACAACGCGCGCGTGTACGCGCCGTTCGATGGGATGGTCGTTTCGATGACGCTCAAGGTCGGCGAATCCACTGGCGCGAACTCTGCCATCATCACCATTGCGGACTTGACCAGGATGCAAGTTCTCGTGAATGCGGACGAGACCACGCTCACGGCGCTCAAGGTTGGGCAAGCCGCGACGATCACGCTCGATGCGCTCGGCGGCAAAACGTTGCTGGGGCGCGTAAAAAAAATCGGCATGATTGCGTCCAGCGCGAGCGGGATCGTCAGCGTGCCGGTCTGGGTCGAGATTGATCCAAGTGATGCCGTCGTCTATCCTGGGTTGAGCGCAACGGTGGAGATTGTAACCGATTCGTAAAGTTTCCCTGTAAACATCACCCCGCTTTGTCAACCAAACCCCAACCCCCTTCCCTTAGAGAAGGGAGCAAGGGGATGCGTCTACGCGTGGCTTTTGAAAAGCGGCGGCACACAAGCCCGCAATTTGACAAGCCCTCGCCAATCGCTATAATGCTTCCGCAGTGGAAATATCCCACTGCGGAAATATTATGGCAAAGACTCACCTCCAACTCCAAGTTGACCAAGTCGGCGAAATCCTTCGTGGATTCATTCGCCTGAAACCCCTGCTCAATGAACCCCTCACCCCCAGGTCGCTCCAAGCCACACGGCGCTTGAAGGCATTGCACGCGCAAGTGGGCATCGGGCATTTTGAGGTTTCGGGACTCTTCTTCCGGCTCGGCGTCGTTCTCTACGAGCACGCCCAACCGATGACGATGAGCGAACTGAGCAAAGAACTGAATGTTCCACTGAGCACCGCGACACGGATGGTGGATTGGCTGGTTGCCCACCATTTCGCCGAGCGGTCGCCCGACCCCCAAGATCGGCGCATCGTCCGCGTCGGCATGACTCCCCTCGGACGCGAAACCTATCAAGAAATGAACAACTTGTTTGCGCACAGACTGGAGCAAGTGTTGAGTCAACTCACGCCGAAGGAACGCCGGCAATTTATAGCGCTGCTGGGCAAGATCGCCCAATCACTGAAAAAAATCCGTTGCGGTGATTTGTAACGGCGAAGGAACGAACCACAGAATACACGGATTGTTATTTTTTTCTGTGAAATCTGTGAATGCCTTTTTTCAGTTTACGTTCAAGATCGAACATTCAAGGAGACAGGCATGTTTGCACGCAACAAATTTACACTTGGAATCGGAGTCGCCCTGCTCGTCATCGGCGTCACCTTGATCGTCGCGTGTAGCGCGGAGCGTCCGACCGCGACGACGACGAGCGCCACCACCACCCCGGTGATCATCGCGCACTCCGCCGAACAACCTACCACGCCGGCGTCGGCATCGAGCGTCTCGCGTGTGGCGGATCGCACGGCAGCGTCAACGGTCAAAGCCACCGGCAATTTGCTTTCTGAGAATCAAGTGACGCTTTCATTCCAAATCGGCGGGCGCGTCAAAGAGGTTTTTGTCAAGGAAGGCGATAAGGTCAAAGCCGGCATGGTGCTGGCGTCGCTCGATACCGGCACGCTCGAAACCCAGGTCGTCCAGGCGCAAGCATTGTTCAACGCGGCAATGGCGACGTTTGACAAGGTGAGAGCCGGACCCACGCCTGACGAGGTAGCCATTGCGCGATCGAATTTGGAACGCGCCAAAGCCGGGGTGGATCAGGCGCAAGCGGCGTATGATCGGATCGGCGGCGCAACCGCGCCGTTTATCGCGATGATGCCGCAATCGCTCGCACTGCAACAAGCGACCCAGACCTATCAAGCCGCCATCGCGCAATACAATCTCGCGGTGAATCACCCGACCGCGCAAGAACTTGCCACCGCGGCGGCGCAGGTCGCGCAAGCGCAACTCGCGCTCGATCAGGCGAAACAAACGCTCATCAACGCGAAATTGATCGCGCCCAGCGAGGGCACCGTCGTGGCGTTCACGGCGAAGGTTGGCGAATCCGCCACGACCGGCGTGCCGATGGCGACCGTCGCCGATCTTTCGAAAATGCAAGTGCTCGTCAATGTGGATGAGAATACGCTGGCATCGGTGAAAGTTGGACAGTCCGTCAAGTTATCGCTCGATGTGCTCAACGGACAAATGCTCACCGGTCGCGTGCGGAAAATCGGTTTGCTCGGTACGTCAACGACGAACATCGTCAGCGTGCCGGTGACGATTGACATTGATCCAACCGACGCGCCGATTTATCCGGGCTTGAGCGCGACAATCGAGTTTCAAGCGAAATAGCGCCTTGTCATTGCGAGCACAGTTTGCGACCCTGGCACTTGCGTTCCCGCCAGGGCAAGTGAGCAATCCCCAATCCGCGAATCGGCGATTGCTTCGCCGCTTTGCGGCTCGCAATGACACGACAAACAAGGAAAGGACGAGCGAATGAATATCGCGAACATATCAATTCGTCAGCCGGTTTTTATCGCGATGCTGATGCTGGCGCTGATCGTCGTCGGATTCATCGGCTACTCGCGTTTGCCGGTGGATTTGATACCGAACATCAACATTCCATACGTTTTTGTGATGACGGTTTATCCGGGTGCAAGCCCCGACGAAGTCCAGCGCGAGGTGAGTGAACGCTTGGAGGAGGCGCTCGGCACACTCAACGGCGTCAAGAATGTAACCTCCACATCGAGTGAGAATGTGTCCCAAGTTCTCGTCGAGTACGATTTGGCATTCTCGGCTGTGCGCGCAGCGGAAGATGTACGCGAGAAAGTGGCGACGGTGCGCGGCGCATTCCCAGCCGACGTACAGGATCCGGTCATCCAACGGATTGATCCAGCCGCCGCGCCGATTTTGACATTTGCCGTCGTCGAGCAGACCGGCAAAATGCCGCCCGATGAATTGCGCCGCCTGGTCGAGAACAAGATCAAACCACGCCTGGATCGTCTCGACGGCGTCGCCGACATCAACATCTCCGGCGGGTGGGTGCGCCAAATTCAGATCGCGCTCAACCTCGACGAAATGCGTCTGCGCCGCATCGCGCCCCAGCAAATCGTCAGCGCGATCCAAACCGAAAACCTGAATTTGCCGGGCGGGCGCATCACCGACAACGGTAAGGACGTTCTCGTGCGCACGCCGGGCAACTTTAAAAGTGTTGCCGAGATTGGCGAGATCATCGTCGCGAATCCGCGCGGGGTGCCGGTGTATCTCAAAGATGTCGCGACGGTGAAAGACGGCTTTGCCGAGGTCGTAAACTATAGCCGACTCAACGGCAAAGACACGGTTGCCGTTTCGATCATCAAACAGTCGGGCACAAACACGGTGCGCGTCGCCGACGAGGTCAAGGCGGAGTTGGCGCGCGTCGAAAAAGAATTTCCCGATCTCGCCTTGACCGTCGCGAGCGACCAGTCCGAGTTCGTCAAAAGCTCGGTCGAGGACTCGATCACGGACTTGATCCTGGGTGGCGTGTTCGCTTCGCTCGTCGTGTTGTTGTTCTTTCGCGATGTGCGGAATACGCTTGTCACCGTCGTCGGTTTGCCGGTCATCATGATCGGCACGTTCGCGGTGATGAATGCCCTGGGGCTGGGCTTGAACATGATCACGCTGATGGCGTTGGCGCTCGCGGTCGGCTTGGTGATTGACGATGCCATCGTCGTGCGCGAAAACATTTTCCGCCACATGGAGCGCGGCGAAACGCCGAAAGAAGCCGCGAGTCGCGGCACGAATGAAGTTTCGCTCGCGGTGCTGGCGATGACGCTCACCGTGCTCTCCGTGTTTTTGCCGGTCGCGTTTACGACGGGATTCATCGGCATCTTTTTCCGCGAGTTCGGGTTGACTATTTCCATCGCCGTGGCGATCTCGCTCGTCGAAGCGTTCACGCTTGCGCCGATGCTTTCGGCGTACTTTTTCAAGCAGATGAAACCCAAGCCCGGTCACGCGCACGAAGAAGGCGCGGCGAGTAACCTGGGTTGGCTCGACCGGTTTTATCGGCGCGGGCTGGCTTGGGCGCTGCGGCACAAGATCATCACCGCGCTCATCGGCTTGCTCGTGTTCGTGTCTATTTTCGGCTTGGCAACCCTGGTCGAGATGGCGTTCTTCCCGTCCATTGACAGCGACTCGTTCACCGCGCGTCTGCAACTCAAGCCCGGCACACCTTTGGCGCAGACCGACGCCGTGGCGCGCCAGATCGAAAACAGTTTGAAGGAACTGCCGGATGTGGTAGATGTTTTCGTCAGCGTGGGCAGCACAAGCGCGCCGGAGATCGCGAACTTTACGATCAAGATGCGCGAGAGCGGTTTGCTCACCAAAGCCGAACCGGAAATTCGCCGGCGTTTTGCGAACGTTGCCGGACTCAGTTTCAGTTTCAGCGACTCGTTCGGTGAAGGGGGCGGCGGCGTGACCTCGCGCCCCATCTTGCTGAACGTGAAAACGACCGGCTCGCTCGAAGAATTAGACCAGGCATCCCTGGCGGTGATGAACGCGATTGCCGATGTGCCGGGACTCGTTGACCTGGATCGGACTCAGCAATCCGGCAAACCGGAAATGCACATCGAAGTGGACCGGCAGCGCGCCTCCCGCGCGGGGTTGAGCACGGCGAGCGTCGGCGCGACCGTGCGCACGCTCATCAACGGTCAAACGGCATCGCGCTATCGCGAGAGTGGACGCGAGGCGGACATCGTCGTGCGATTGCGTCCCGAAGATCGTTCGCGCCTCGACGACATCTTGTCGCTGGCGATTCCTTCCGCGTCGGGACAACAAGTGCCCCTGCGCAACGTCGCGTCCGTTTCGTCGAGTACCGGTCCCACGTCCATTCGGCGCATCAATCGTCAACCGCAGATCGCCGTCGGCGCGAACTTTGTCGGACGCACGCAAGGCGCGGTGGTGAATGACGTCCGCGCGCGTGTGGACAAGGTGACATTGCCGCCGGGCGTGACGGTATCTTTCGGCGGCGAAACCGAAATGATGGCAGAGTCGTTCAATTCGCTGTTGTTCTCGATGTTCCTATCGGTCATCTTTGTTTACATGGTGCTGGCATCGCAATTCGGTTCGTTCACGCAACCGCTCGTGTTGATGCTCGCGCTGCCGCTTTCGATCATCGGCGCGTTCATGGCATTGTTGATCGCGCACTTTGCGTTTGACATGATGGCGATGATCGGACTCATCTTGCTGATGGGCTTGGTCACCAAGAACTCGATTCTGCTCGTGGACTTTACCAATCGCTTGCGCGATCAAGGAATGAGCCGCGACGAAGCGTTGCTCACGGCGGGACCGATCCGGTTACGTCCCATTCTGATGACGACGCTGGCGCTCATCCTGGGTATGCTGCCGGTCGCCCTGGGTCTGGGCGCAGGCGGCAGTTTCCGCGCCTCGATGGCGGTCGCGGTCATCGGCGGTCTCATCACCTCGACGTTGCTCACGCTGATTCTCGTGCCAGTTGCGTACAGCATCATGGACAGTATCCTGGGACGATTGCGGCGACGATCCAAAGAACCCCAACCGATGCCCGCGCCATCGCCCGCGGCGGAGTAAGGACACGGCATTTGCCAAGACCCGAAGGGTTCGCTTCGCGAATACCCTTCGGGTCTGTCGTTTTGACACACAACACGGCGTCGGTTACAATACCGACGCCGTATGATTTTCTTGCTTGTCTTTGTCACTGGGTTTGGTTTGGCGCTCGCGCTCACCCCGCTTGCGATTCGCCTCGCCGAACGCACCGGCGCGGTTGCGTTGCCGGACGCGCGGCGCAGGCACGCCAAGCCGATGCCGCGTCTGGGCGGACTATCGCTCTGCCTCGCGTTTCTCGGCGCGCTCGGCGTATCGCTCCTCTACCCGCGCACCGATCCCTACGAACCAGCGCGCTTGATCGGTTTGACGTTCGGCTGTGTCTTGATGTTCCTCGTCGGCGCGTACGACGATTATCGCGAATTGAACGCGTGGTCACAACTTGCCGCGCAAGTGATCGCGGCATGCATCGCCATCGCTGCGGGCGTACTCATCAATCAGGTTCAAAGTCCGTTCGGCGGACTGATTTTATTCGACGCGTGGTTCGCCGTGCCATTCACGTTGTTTTGGCTGACTGGAATGATGAACACGATCAACTGGCTCGACGGACTGGACGGTCTCGCCGCCGGCGTGGTCGTCATTGCGAGCGGCGTGATGTTCATCCATAGTTATCGCGACGGACAGTACTCGATCTCATTTCTCGCGCTCGCGCTCGCCGGCGCGTCGCTCGGATTTCTGCCGTTCAATTTTTTCCCCGCGCGTATTTTTATGGGCGGCGGCGCGCTCGTGCTCGGTTACGCGCTCGGCACCGTCTCGACGATTGGCGGCGCCAAGGTCGCGACCGCACTCCTCGTTCTGTTCATCCCGATTCTCGACGTGGCGTGGCAAATCATCGCGCGCGTGCGCGCCGGCAAATCGCCGTACGCGGCGGATCGCGGACATTTGCACTTTCGCCTGCTCGACCTGGGAGTGCCGCAACGCGCGATTGTGTTGCTGTACTATGTGTTCACCGTGATCTTTGGCGCGCTCGCGCTTCTCTTGCCGCTCGGCGTGTACAAATTGATCGCGATGATCGTGATTGGCATCGGCGCGGTCATCGCGCTGTACGAAATCGCGCGCAAGCAAACAACGAAAAAACCGCGAGACTAACTCGCGGTTTTTGATTCCAATCACTTTAGATTCATCGTCGCCGGTCGCGATCATCCCCGCGAATCAGCAACGACAGCAAGAAACTGACGATGCTGATGACGAGCGCGCCGAGGAACGCGGCGGTAAAATCCGCAACCGTGAACGCGATGCCGAATTGACCGGCAAGCCACGCAGTCAATCCCAGCATCAACGCGTTGATGACAAAAATGAACAGACCCAGCGTCAACGCGACAAACGGGCACGTGAGCACGGTCAACACCGGGCGCACGAGCGCGTTTACCAAGCCAAAGATGAACGCGACGAGCGCAATCGTCGTCCAATCCCCCTCGAACGAAATGCCGGGCACGAAACGCGTCGCGGCATACAAACCAATCGCGTTGATGACAAGTCGTAGTATGATGTGTCGCATCGTATCCTCACGTGTAGAGACGCCCTGCTGGGGCGTCTCTACAATTTTATTCCCCGCGCAATTTTTTGATCGCGTCGTCCACGCTCAACTCGCCGCGCGAGATCGCGTCGAGAATCGCTTGGCGTTCAGGCGAACCTGCGACGGGACCGCGCGGTCGCGGCGACGGTTCGCGCGTCGCGTCGGGCGCGTGCCGCCCGTGCCGATGTTCGCGATGCCGGGTGACGCGCGCTTGCACACGCATGTTGCCGAGCGAACGAAACACATTCTCGCGCACTTCGTCCGCGATGCGCCGACCGAATCCGCCCCAGTCCTCGCCTTGCCAATGCTCGTGCCGTTCCGCGCGCCCGCGCTCGACCTCGCCCGCGTTCAACACGAGGTCGCCGCGTGTGGACTCGGCTTGGATTTTAACGCCGCCGCTGCCCAGCGTGCCACGCAGATGGCTGTCGTCCTGCTCGCGCACCTGCACCGCGCCGCTCACCATCAAATCGCCGCGCAATGCGTCCAATTCGATTTCGGCGTTCGCGCCTTCGGGCAAACGAATCACCACGTCGCCATCGGCGCGCAGTTTTGTCTCCGCAACCTGAGCGAACGTGATCACCGCGTCGCCTTCGATGTCTTGCGCGTCGAGCGCGCCGCGCACGTCGGACGCCGCGAGATCGCCGCCAACGCGTTCGATGCTCAGTTGCCCCGCGACATCGCGCAGACTCACATCGCCTGCAACATCGCCGAGCGCGAGCGCGCCGCGAATGCCGCGCGCGGCAAGATCGCCGCCCAGCGTTTTGATGTTTGCCGTGCCGAGACTGCCCATGCTCGCATCGCCTTCTATTTCGTCCGCGGCGAGTTGCTCGACGCCGCGCAACGCGACATCGCCATCCCAGGTTCCTTCACCCTTGAGCGATACGACATCTTTCGCAACCAACGCGCCGTCCAGATCGCGCGCCAGCACATCTTGAAGCTCACGCAAGACCACATCGCCTTCGATGCTCGCCAATTCGACGCGTCCGCGCAAACCTTCGACGCGCACATCGGCTTCGCAATCGCGAATCAACACGGTCGCCGCGCGCGGCACGCGCAACGTCACCCGTTCGAGCTTTTCGACAAAAATGGTATTGCCCTCTTGGCGCGCCTCGCCATCTACCGCAATCGTCTGCGCGTCATCCCAACCGATCACCGTGACGCGTTCTTCGCACGCGCGGATTTCGATATGCGCGTTTTCATTCACTTGAAAATTCTGCCGTGGCATGATAACCCTCCCAGAATATGGGACGCGGATGAACGCGGAAAAATCAGATCAAAATAATCCGCGTTTGTCCGCGTTCATCCGCGTCCAAATCGTTTGCATACTCGAAGCCGCGTTCATTCGATAAACACTTCGACATGCTCGCCGTCTTCTTCGTTCTCGACATCCACGACCTTGCCCTCACCGCCGCTTTTGATCGCGGTAATGATCTGGTTCATGTCGAGTCCTTCGACGCCGGCGGGCGCGAATTTTGCGCCCATCTTCAAGCCCACATCCACCAAGCCGAGTGGAATGTTGACGTTGACCTTGCGCCGCCCGGTGCGCAAGTCGGTCACGCGCACGCGAAACCAGCGCCCCGACGTCGCCGGCGACGGAGACGCGACCCTGGGTTCACCGCGATCTTTCTCGCCGAGCGCGCTCAACAATTTCGCCCCCTCTTCGGCAGTGATCTGTTTCGCCTCGATCATTTTCAAAATTTGCATCCGTTCTTCTGCGGTTGCCATTTTATCCTCCACTACCTATTCCATTACGCGTTTGTGGCACCTTCCAGAATCCAGGTTTCTCCCCTTCGGGGAAACCTGGATTCTATCGCCGCCCTTACACGATATACACTTGCACGCGTTCGCCCTTGTCGTCCACATCCACCGTCACCCCGCGATGCTCGCGCAGTTCGCGTTCGAGCGCGTCGAGAAACGCGTCCGCGTCCGCCCAGTCTAGTGGAATTTCGTGGCGTTGCGAACGAAACATCATCTTGGCTTTGGGATGCCGACCGAACAACTTGGCGAACCATAACGCCAAACGCACCAAACCAAGTGGAAACGGCATCGCGAAACGCACGCGCTTTTTGCCTTTGCGCGATTCGTCCACATTCACGTACAACCAATGCGCGTTCGTCGCCGACGCGGAAATGGCGGTAATCAACGCGCCGAGCAACAGAATCGGCAAACCGCAGACGAACCACAACGGATTCGCGCGCGTTGCGACGATGATCCATGCGCCAATGCCAACGCCGGCAAGACCCGACACGAGCGGGTAGAGCCAGAACGCGCGCGCCCAACGCGGCGCGCCTTCAAATTCGAATGGCGGTTCGTCCACGCGTTCGACCGTCGGCGCATTCAAGCGCGCGTCCGCTTCTTCGCTCGTAATTTCGCCCCGTTCAAGTTGACGAAGCACTCCCAGTGTGTCAGACTGTTCCATCGTTTCTCCCTGAAATTGTGGGGCAATTTTCCAAATTGCTCTACAGCTTGATTCAAACGGTTGAGCAAATTGGAAATTTGCCCTACGTAAATGCGTACGACATCAAACGCAAACCATTCGCAAACACAAATCCATTTTGTTCCAACGCCGCGATCAATTCTGGATGCGAGTCCGTCGCAGTAGCGCGAATTTCACGCGTCGGAAATGTCGCCAAGTGCGAGAGCGCCAGCGCGACAAGTTCGCCTTCGACCTGTCCGCGAAAACGCGGATGCACTTGAATGGCGAGGCGATGCGGCGACCAGAGTGATTGTGCGCGCACGCGCATCACCGCGGCGATGTTCGCGTTGCGTTCGAGCGCCCAGCGTTGCGTGCTTTGTCCGATGAACAAATCGCCCAGCCACTCGACCATCAATTCGTCGAACGGCAAAGCGAATTCGTTTTGAAATGTGCGGAACGGCTCGACGTTCGCCGGCACGACCGCGCGCAACAATTCGGTAACGGCTTGAGTGTCCGAAGAACGGAGCGGGCGAACCTCACCTCTTTCCCCCCACCCGCCTCTCCCCTCTCCCGAACTCCGTTCGGGAGAGGGGAGAGGGGGCGCAGGGGGTGTGGGGTGAGGCAACGACCACTCCCCGCGCATTTCGAGTTCGCGAAAACCGAGTGTGTTGTAAAGATGCGTCGCGCTCGGATTGTTCGGACGCACGTTCAGAATCACGGTCTTGCTTTGGCGCGCACGCAAATCGTCGAGCGATGCGCGCATGAGTTGTCGCGCGATACCTTGTTGCCGATACTCGGGCTTGACGGCGACATTGCTGATCATGAACAAATCATGGCGTCGTTCATCCTGGGTAATCGTCACGTTGCCCACGATGCGATTGTCCTCGATCCACACAAAGCCGGTGAGATTCGGCGGGAATGCCGGCGCGTAACTCAGCGTCCACAGCCAAATGCCGATCTCGCGCAACATTGGAAAATCGCCGAGCGGAAATCTGTGCTCGGGGCGAAACGCCTCTTCGAGTAAACGCGCCACGCCGTAAATATCGCGCACGGGATCGAGCGCGCGAATGCCGCGGAACGCATTGGAACGAACGGCTTGCGCGACCATCACGACTCGCCTTGCAAAAATTTGATCGCGTCGTCGGCGGAGATTTTGCCGCGCGCCAGTTCATCGAGAATCGTCTTGCGTTTTTCCGGCGCGACCGTCACCGGCTCTTCCTTCGGTTCTGCGCCCGGCTCGTAACCCATTGCGAGAATAATGTCAGTCAGCCGCGCGCGCACGGTCGAGTACGGCAGTTCGAGCTCTTCGCCGACTTTGTAGGCGTTGCCACGATTTTTCACGAACGTTTCGATAAAACGAATGTCGTCTGCGCTGAGTCGCGCCAAGCGCCCAATCACAAACTGTCCGCCGATTTCGGTTCCGCAGGCGCGGCATTCGAGCCGCGTCACCGTCAATTCCTCGCCGCAAACCGGGCATTTTCCAAAAACTGGATGCATGTGTTCAATTCCTTCACTGATTTCGCAAATATTTTTACCACAACATTCAAATTTTGTCAAGTATAGTTCAATAATTTTAAGAAAAAATAAATTATTGAAAAACGACCTCTTTTACTCCCCAAGAGGTCGTTTTGCCCATCAAATCTGCAAATCGTTGTGCCCAGGAATCACGCCGCCAAGCCGCGCAATTTGCGCGCGATCAAAACCGGCTTGCGCGAGCGGCGCGATCACCTCGCGCGCGAGATCGGGCACGCGCATCGCGAGCAATTCGCAACGCGGGTCATCTGGCGCGATGGCGTACTCGCCCAACTGCGCGGGCAAGACCCAGGTTTCGCCCTGCTCAATCGCGAACGTTTCGCCGCGCGTGTGAATCATCGCGCGTCCCGCAATGCTCGCGATGATTTGAAATCGCGCGCGCGTGTTCAACGCGACGCGTGCACGTACCGACCAACGCTCGAGCGCGAAATACCGGCACGCGACGAGAAACGTTTGATCGTACGCATCGTGATGAATCGTCAACGCCGGAATCTTTGGTTCGGTGATGCGCGCGAATCGCGTGACCGCGAGCGATTGCTCGATGTGGAGCGGGCGCGCTTTGTTTTCGCGATCCCAGTCGTAAAACCGGTACGTCGTGTCCGAGTTCTGCTGAATCTCGGCGAGCACGATGCCTTTGCCAATTGCGTGCACCGTTCCCGCCGGCACAAAAATCACATCGCCCGTTTGCACGGGCACGCGCGCGAGCAAACTCACCAGCGTCTTGTCGCGCAGACTCGCTTCAATCGTCGCGCGATCCACATCGCGCTGAAAACCAAACACGAGGCGCGCGTTCGGCTCGGCTTGCAAAATGTACCACGCTTCCGTCTTGCCGAACAGCAGATGTTCCATCGCTTGCGCTTGTGCGTCGTTCGGATGCACCTGCACCGAGAGATCATCTTGCGCGTCAATGAACTTGAAGAGCAGCGGAAACTTGGTCATGCTCGCGCCGAGAATCGCCGCGGCATCACGCGCGATCAACGCGCCGAGCGTCTCGCCGGCGTGCGCACCGTTTTCGATGACGAGTCCGTCCCATGCTTCCCAGGTCTCGCCGATCAGTTTGCTTGGCGGCAATACCTTGCCGAAAAGTTTCTCCAACTTGCGTCCGCCCCACACCATTTCGCGCGGCGTCGCGCGCAGATGGTACGGATACAAGTCGAGCAGTTGAGTGGTTCGATTCGCTGTCATCCGTTTATCCGTTGCCTCCATCCGTTTATCCGTTGCCTCCATCCGTTTATCCGTTGCCTCTATCCGTTTCCTCTATCCGTTTATCCGTTTCCTCTATCCGTTTCCTCTATCCGTTGCCGCTTCGTACTGCTCGCGCGTGAGAAACTCGCCCTTGTCAATCGTCTGTGACACAATTTTCTTCGCCGCGTTGAACTGCAACTCGGCGTGCATCAACGTGTAACACTTGCTGTCCATAATTTCTTTTCGCAAAATGTATCCCGTCCCTTCATCGTCGAGACTGGGATCGTTTCGCAAATCCACGCGCACCGCCAGCGGCGTGCCGCATCGCTTGCATTTCACGTACAACCACGTCACCATCAAATCCGAACCGGCATTCGCGGCGAACAGCGTTTTGAGTTTGTCCAAGAAATTCATCCGACCACATCCTTTGCATATCCAAACATTCCCGGCGCGCCGCCGGTGTGCCAGAATACAATCGTTGCTCCGCGCGCCACCTCGCCGCGCCGCACCAGGTCAATCAACCCTGCCATCGTTTTGCCGGTGTACACCGGATCGAGAATGATGCCTTCGAGTTGGGCGAGCATCTGCATCGCCTCGCGCGCGCCGGGCGTGATCTGGGCATAACCCGGTCCGACATAACCATCATGCACAATCACATCGCCCGGCGCGAGTGGCAACGTGCGTTCGATAAATTCGCCGGTCGCGCCGACGAGCGACGCGACGCGTTCGGCGCACGCGGCTGCCGCGCGGCTGACCGTGACACCGTGCAGTGGAATCGGCACGCCATAGTATTTCAATCCGGCAAGAATTCCCGCGTGTGTGCCACACGACCCCGTCGTGACGAACATCGCGTCCGGTGTGATGCGCTCGGCACTCAACTGCTCGACGAGTTCGCCCATCGCACGCGCGTACGCGATGCAACCCAGGACGTTCGAGCCGCCGATTGGAATCGCGTATGCGCGGCGTCCTTGCGCGTTCAAGCGCGTTGCAGTTTCGGCGATCATCACATCGGCATCGCGCGGGTCGTTTGGATCGGCAAATTCAATGTCCGCGCCGAGCAGGTGATCGAGCAAAAGATTTCCATTCACGTCGGCGGGCGGTACGCCGGAAAGCACGAGCGTGCAGGCAAGTCCGACCTTGCGCGCGGCAGCCGCCGTGATGCGCGCGTGATTCGACTGTGGACCGCCCCCGGTCAAGAGCGTGTCCGCATTTTGCGCGAGCGCGTCGGCGAGCAAATACTCTAGTTTGCGCGCCTTGTTGCCGCCGAGCGCAAACCCAGTCAGGTCGTCGCGTTTCATCAGGACGCGCACACCCAGTTCCTTCGAGAGACGCGGCAGTTCGTCGAGCGGAGTTGGAAGCGTCGCAAGTTTGTAGCGCGGCAAGGTTTCTAGTGATGGCATGATCGCTCCAATTTCGTAATTCGCAATTCCTAATTCGCAATGCGCAATTGCGGGACGATAAACAGAAACAGGCACGCCAGGTCGAGTGCGATGAACGCGAGATAGAGCAGCGCGAACACGACGCGCTGATACTCACGTGCGGTCAGTTCACGCAAACCAATAACGAGAAAGAATGCCACTGCGATCAACGCGGGAAACAAGTAGCGTCCCTGCAATTGAAGGAATTTGAAATTGTATCCGACGTAATCGGCAACGGCGACACCGAACAACAAAATCAACAAGCCGATGCCCCAATGTTGCGCGTCGGTCAACGACTCGCGGTGGCGCAGGATGCGGAGCGCGTACAACGCGAAACCCAAGGCGGCGACGGCACACAGTAGAAACAGCGCAACATAGATGCGGTCGTTCACGAGCACACCCATCCACCCGAACTGCGCCCAGAACGATTTGAACGTCACGGCAAAAAAATCAAACACGATATTTTTCAAACCGTGTTGCGCGATCATTTCCGCCGTCGTCGGCTGACCGATCACCACCGAATCGTGTCGCGCGAGACCGAGCGGATCGGCGATGCCATAGATGAGCGCGTTGCGAATGAACATCGGCGAGGAGACGAGCGCGGCGAGCACAAACGCGGATAGCGGATGGCGAATTGCGGATGGCGAATTGCGTGATGCGTGATGCGTGATGTGCGATGCACTCTCCTCTGCTCCTCTGCTGCCTTGCTCCCTTGCTCTCCTGCTCGTCCACTCACTTGCAATCATCGCACTAATCAACAGCAACGCGCCCGGAATATACGTCGTCGTTTTCGTCAGCAATGCCGCGCCGAACAAGACGCCGCCCAAAATTGAAAATTTCCAATTACCAATTACATGGTTGATGCGCTTGACCGCGAGCCAAAGTATCAACACGACGACGAGTTCCGCGGCGAGGTCATTGCTGATGGACGCGCTGACCGCGAGGTGTTGCGGCACCGTCGCCAACGCGCCGACCGTGGCGAGCGCGAGCAAATTGTCGTCAGGAAAAATTTCGCCGACGACGCGATACGCGATTAGCAGAACGATCACGCCGAGCGCGACTGAAAACAGTCGCAACGCAATCACGGTCGCGTCCAGTCCCGCGCCACGCGCGATCAAATACACCGGCGTCGCGGCGAGGTAGTAGAGCGGCGGCTGGTACGCTTCGTAGCGAATCGCATCCACACTCATCGTCGCCGGGAATTTCGCCGCCTTGATTCGCTCCAAATAATCCTGGTCGTAATCGCCGCGTTGCAAGACGGGTAAGCTGCCCGTGTCACCGATGGCGCGAATGTAATTGAAATGCGCGGGTTCGTCCGGCGCTTGCCATTTGGGTGTGTTGACGGCGTAGAGCGCGGCGAGGAGGAGGTAAACCAGTAGGATAAAGTAGAGGAAGTGTTTCACACGATCTATTTATCCTCAGCCGCTTGTCCGTACGCGGCAAGCGCATCAATGAACGCGTTTACTTTGGCACGCCATTCCTGGTATTTTTCTGTGGCTTGGTCTTTCGGATAGGTTCCATCGTATTTGTACTGGACATGCAAAACGCTGATAAACTCGCGAAACTGTTTTTCAAACGGCGCGGGCAGCCGGTCTGGCAACTTGCCCCAGCGCTTTTCAGTCGTGGCAAGAAACGTCATCGCGGCATGTCGCGCCGCGTCAAATAAGAGATCGAACGCCGCGCGGTAGTACGCATCGCGGTAACGTTCGTCTTTGGAATGGCGTGTTTGTTCCACGCTATTATCTGCCATATCCAAATACATTCGCGCGTCATCGTAGGTTGGAACACCCATAAATTTTTTTGCCTCCTTGCGCGTTTGTCCATCTCCAAATAATGGCTTGCTATACGCCAGGACCGCGAGCGCAATCTGCGATGATATGCGTTGACCTGGCTTGCGAACGAGAATATCCACCGCGCCGTCCCAGGATTCAACCGCGTCCCAATACAAGTCTCTTTTTTTCTTGGCGCGTGTCGTGACCAGCAAATCCACATCGCGCGCCAGGCGCGGCGCATACACCGACGACCCGAATTGGAGAATGTTCACAATGTCGGGATCGGCGGCGCGCAGTTTTTCGACTAAGGCAGCGAGTCGTCGCGTCATTTCCAACCTCGTGCGAATTCTATGCCAGGTCAAACCAGAAAAGTACCAGTGATTACCCGCAAGTGTGATTGCAGGTCGCTAATTGCGCTTGGTTCGATACGCTTGCCGCGCTTCGCGCGCCGCGCGTTTTTCCGCGCGCCAGGCGCGCTCGAAATCCTCAACCGCGTGCGGTTCGGGTAATAATTCGTCGAACCGCTTCAACCACTCACGCACGTACATCACAGCAAGCATTTCCCTTTGTCGCGCAATCACACCCTCTACATCGCGCAAATCCTTTTCGCGCCTCGCAACGCATTTGTGAATAATGAGATCTTCAGCAGAACACACCCATACAGTTTTTCCGCGTACCAACGTGCATTTCACCGCGCGGCGCAGAAACTCATCTTGGTAACCTGGCACGCCAAACGAAATGTCAACGCCGCGCCCGTTCGACGCAGATAACAACACAACGCGATCTCTCCTGGCGCGCAGGAATGGGTCAATCCCATCGCGCGAAGCAAAGCGACCAAGAAAAAGTTGGACGTAACTCGCGCTTCCTTCGACTAATGGCGCGAGCACCTCAACATCCACATCCGCCGTGAAACGCGGTACGCCCCAGTGTTGAACTGCCAATCCACCAATAATCGCGTACGGAATTTTCTGCTCGGTGAGAAATTGATGAATTTCCCACGCCGCTTCATGCAAAGGAATCATCGTTTTTTCATCCGCCGTACGATTTGTGCGAACGGTCGTTGTGCGCGGATCGTCTCCGCAATCCGCAAACGTTCGATCGCTTTCAGATTACCGCCCGCGCGCGCACCGCCATGCTCCCATGCTTTGCACAATTCGATAAACATCGCGCGCGCTTCTTTCTCGGTCAGCTGCGACACCCAGGCGCGTTCTTCAACCGCAGTAAATCGGTTGACCGACTTGTATCCGCGTACTATTTGCCGCACAATTCGCTTGTTCAGCTTTTGCTTCATACGTTTATTCTACCTTAATCCACGCAAAAATCAAACCGCGTCCGCCGCAACGAAAATAGCGAACGAGCATTCTCACTCGTTCGCCATTCATCATCCCAGAGTTTGACTTCAATTTACAATAACAACTGCGCCAAGTCGTAAATCGTTTCGATCACATGATCCGCGCTCGAATCGCCGCCCGTCTTTTGCCACGCTTGCGGACTCGCGAGCCATGCCGTTTGCATGCCCAGTTTTTTCGCCGGGACGAGGTTGCGCGCGGTATCGTCAATCATCAAGCATTCATCCGCGCGCACCGGCAACGCGGCGATCACCTTGTCGTACGCAAACTGGGTCGGCTTGCTTTGATACTCGATAAAGTTGATGTCAAAGATGTTGGCGAAATGCCGCTCGACGCCGAGCGCACTCAACACGCGCCGCGCATAATCCGCCGGCGCATTCGTAAAGACGCTTTTCGTTTGCGATAGTTGCGCGAGCATCGCGTCGAGACGCGCATCGGGACGCAGATACTGCGCAATATGAATGTCGTGAACGAACGCCAGAAATTCCTGCGGGTCAATGCGCCGCTCGATGTACAACCCGCGCAGCGTCGTGCCGTACCGTTCCCAGTAATCTTGCCGTTGGCGCGCCACATCCGCGCGCGGAATACCCAGCCGTTCCACCATGAACACGTTCATCCGTGCGCTGATTTCGCCCATCATCCCAGCAGAAGTCGGGTAAAGCGTATCGTCGAGATCGAACAGAATGTAGCGAATCACCTTTTCCGTAATCCTCATTTCCTTCATTTCCTTCACTTCCCTCATTTCCTTATTGGGAAATCAAGGGAAATGATGGAAACAAGGGAACTCATTTCTCGGCGCGCGCCGCGAGATAAATGCCGACGAGAATCAACGCGCCGCCGATTAATTTGATCGGGTCGGGCATCTGGTTCAACAATGGAATCGCGAGCAAGGTCGCGCCAATCGGCTCGGCGAGAATCGTGACGGTGATGAACGTCGCCGACAAGTACTTGAGCGCATAGTTGTACGATGAGTGACCGATGAGTTGCGGTCCTGCCGCGAGCAACGCAACGAGCGCGTACGCTTGCCACGCGTATCCGAACATAGGCACCTGCATCGCCAGCGCGAGCGCGAGCAAAACGATGGCGGCGGTCGTGTACACAATACTTATGTAACCGATGAGCGAGAGCTGTTTGCGTAGTCGTCGCCCGATGAGCAAATAACCGGACACGGTCACAGCGCCCGCAAGCGCGAGCAAATCGCCTTGCAGCGATTCCGCGCCCGCGCCGCCCAGGTCGCTCAAGCCGATAAGCGCGCCGCCCAGCATCGCAATCACGATGCCGATGATCGTGCCGCGTCGCAACGATTCCCGCAAAATCAAAACGGATGCGAGCGCGACGAACAAGGGATTGGTGCTCACGAACACGACCGAACTCATCACCGACGTGTAATCGAGCGACGAAATCCAAAAGGCAAAGTGCAACGCGAGCGAAACGCCGGAAAGAATCGCGAGCGCGAGTTCACGCGGCGCAAGCGCGCGCCACTCGCCGCGCGCCCGCGCGAGCGCGAACGGTGACAGTGCGAGCGATGCCAGCGTGAGCCGCCACGCGGCAATCGCGACAGCCGGCATCCCTTCGGCGCGCGCGAACGAAATTAAAATCGCCGCCGAAGAGACGGCGAGCATACCGATGGCGAGAGCAAGGTAAGGACGCATGGGGAATTTCAGATTTATGATTTATGATTTCTGATTTGGGAGAGGAACTGGGAGAGTGGAAAATTGTCTACCCGGATCGCGATGATTGAATGTCCAAACCGTGCGCCCATTTCGCGCCCGCTTTGCGCGCGCTTTCCGCCAAACGCGCAGCCGTCGTCCAAAATTCTGCATCCAACGATTCGGCTAACGCGAGATATGCCGCGTCATAAGCAACAACTTGATGAATGCGGTTTGCCCACTCGAGCGCTTGGCGATGCAATTCTAATGTCGGCGGAATTTGCTGAATGCCTAACGCCATAATTTCTTTCTACGCGGATTCGGCGCGTTCTGGTGTAAGCCATTTTGTCGCAACGGCTTTACGCAAACTCGCGACCACTTCATAACTCCACAATGTTGGCGCGACTAATTCTGTGCTGTCCTTGACCCAGATTGCGAATTGCCGGTGCGCTTGCTCCGAGTACGCTAACGGCATTACCAATGCTAACGCGATGTTGGCGTCCACGACGATTTTCATAATGTGTGCCACCGTTCCGCGATTTGCCGTTCGCGTTCGCTTCGAGTTTCCGCGAGCAGGTCACCGAAATATAATCCGTGTTCGCGATAGACACGCGCGCGAATTCGCGCGAGCCGTTCGAGCGCTTGTTGCGGACGCGGAGTTTGTGTTTGCATTTGCACCAAGCCCAAACGAACGACCTGGCGCAAAACATCCGCGACCGCGCGACCTTCGCGATGCGCTAATTGCGCGAGCGTGCGGCGTTGCTCCGGTTCTAACGCGATATTCGTGCGATACCGTCGTTCAGCCATTTTGATTCTCCTGTCTTCTGAAAAAATTTTGCCCGCCACACTATACAACATTCCGCGCCGTTCGCCAAGCCGAAACCCGACCAGCACTCGATTGATTTGATTTCCAAGTTTGTCCTGCCCCAATCAGTGACTTGAAGGGGGCAGGACGATTGGCTATTTGCCCGGCGCGTAACGAACCGCGCCGGACGGGAAGCGCTGGCGCTCACTTTCCTGGCATGCGTGGCGTGTCCGTGAACGCGCCACATTCTGGCTGGAAAGGCGGATCGTGATCGGGCGCAACGAAAACCAACGTTGTTGTTGAAGTTAGTGGGTTCGTTGTTGTTGCGGTTAGCCGCGCGCGTGTTGTTACTGTTGTTGTTCCACGCGCCGCCGCGCAGGACGCGTTGCGCTGTCCAGTGTCCCCATACCGCAAATCAGTGATTTGCGCTACAGCATTAGGTGAGCGATATTGTTTTGAGCCAGCCGCCTAACAAACGTCCAATTTCAACGAGCGCATCGGCGGCGAAATGATACTGTTGCGGCGTCAAGCGTTTGCGCGCGTGCGCCATGCGAATGTAGAATCGTAGTTTGTCCAATTCCAAATCAGCTTGGAGCAACACGGTGCGCGGTTGGCGCGTCCGCGTCGCGCGGATGAGCGTTTCGTGAAACGTGAACGCCGTGTCCTCGATCCGGCGCGCGAGCCGAAACCGCTCGACCTTGGGAAATTTTTCGGTGCGATCCATCAGCCACACGATCAAATCGAACGTCTTGGTAAAAATCGGCGATTGGGCGCGCGTAGTTTCATCCATTCGTCACTCCCACGCATCCCAGGACAAGCCCGCGGCGGTCAATACCGCGCGGCGCAAACCCCACGTATCGCCGTGCCGCGCGTGATTGATCCAGCCGTTCAAACTCGCCTCGAGTTCTCTAGTTTCGATTTCGCCAGCGAACCAACGTTCGGCGAGCGTTTTGAGTCGGCGTTGAAACGCGATGCCGTTGCGCCGCTTGAGCCGGCGATGATCCAGGAAAACGTGAAAACCCAGGAACGGCAAGCCGGTGGCGACCGGGCGCGGTTGCGCGCGCGTTTCGTGCAGAGTCAAACGTAAACCTTGCAAGAACTCGATGATCGCTTGACGCCACGCGAGCAACGTGCGCGAGTCATCCGCAAAGAGAACGAGATCATCCACATAGCGCAGATACGCCGCGCATTTAAGCGTGCGCTTGATGTGCTGGTCGAGTCCGTTCAAGTACACATTCGCCCAGAACTGGCTGGTGAGATTGCCGATCGGCAAACCGCGCAGACGTTGCGCCGCAAATAGATCGTCGCCCGGAAAATAAACCATCGTGTACTCTCGCGCTTGCACGTGCGCGCCGCTTACCAGGATTTGATCAATCAAACGCATCACGTCGGGGTCGCCGATGGTGCGCGCGAGAACGGCGCGCAAAATTTGATGATCCACCGACGGAAAAAATTGGCGCACGTCGCAATGCATCACATACCGGTAACGCCGCATAAAGTCCGTGCACCGATCCAACGCGCGATGCGTGCCCTTGTCCTTGCGATTCGCGTAACTGTCGAAAATGAATTGCCGTTCGAACAACGGCGCGATGATGTTCATCAAGGCGTGATGGACGACGCGGTCGCGGAACGGCGCGGCGCTGATGAGCCGGCGTTTGGGACGCCCGATGATAAAGTTGTGGTACGCGCCGGGTGTGTACGTTTGCGCGGTCAATTCTTTGTGCAACAGCCACATTTGTTCTTCGAGATCGAACTCGAACGCGGCAACGCTGAGATGCATCCGCTTGCCGCGCGCGGCTTGCTCGAACGCGCGCCAGAGATTGGTGGAATGGCAGACCTGCTGGTAGAGGTTGTAAAAAATTTTGCCCATTGTCCGATTTGCCCTACAAAAAAATTTTCGCTGGGGGGCACAGCCCCCCAGCCCCCCCGCTTCAGAATTCCAGAAATTCAGAACCCAGGATCCCAGGATCAGGGTGAGCGGGCGCAACGAAAACCAAAGTGGCTGTAGAAGTTAGAGGGTTCGTTGAGGTGGCGGCTAGCCGCGCGCGTGAGGTCACTGTAGAAGTACCACGCGCCGCCGCGCAGGACGCGTAATTGTCCGGAACTCGGTCCCATTGGATTGTTGCGCGGCGAGCTCGCGTAATATTTTCCATCGTACCAATCCGCAACCCATTCCCACACATTGCCCGCGAGATCCATTATACCGTAAGGACTCGCACCTGACGAATACGCGCCAACCTGGGTTGTGTCTCCTTTGGCACCATCTGAAGAATTCAATTTGCTTGCGTCGAACACGCCAACCCACGGATAAATTTGTCCATCCGTCCCGCGCGCAGATTTTTCCCATTCCGCCTCCGTCGGCAAACGTTTGCCCGCCCATTCGCAGTACGTCCTGGCTTGATCCCAGTTCACGTAAATCACCGGGTAATTGTTGTACTGCGCGTTGCCAAAGTACGCATCGCGCGTGTACGATTTTGTTTCACTCGGTCGCGAACATTTTCCGGCATCCACGCATTTTTTGTACAGCGCGTTTGTTACCTCAAACTTGTCCATCCAAAACGCGTCGAGATAAACCGTGTGAACTGGTTTTTCATCGTCGTAATCGTTGCTCCCCATCGTAAACTCGCCCGCTGACACAAACTGTATCGGCGCGTTGTCGGGCGGAGAGGTAGTTGTGTCACCGGCGCGCGGGGTCGGCGTGGCAATTACGCGCGGTGTTGCGGTCGGCTGTGGCAGTGGACTCGGCGCGGGAACAGTCGGCGCGCGCGTAACAACCTGGGTTGCCGTTGGAGTTGAAGTTGAAATTGGCGAGGGCGTGTCCGTTGGCGCGGCAGTCGGTGGGGGCGCGCTAACCTGGGTCGGCTTTGGCGTTGGGCTATTGATCACCGCGTTCACGCCAAGCGCGATCAAGATGCACACTCCAACAATTCCCACAATACTCGCCCCCACCGGAACGAGCCAGTTCGGAAGTGATAACGTTTGCGGTGTGCTGGATTGCGGCTGAATCATATTCATCATTGGGAATGGCTTGGCGCGCACGCCGAACCCGTTGACCAGCATCACATTCAACGCGTGGTGATACGTTGGCTCATCGCGCCAATTCCCGAAATCCACATAGAGCAAATGGCGCAAGCGCGATGGCACTTTACATTTTTCCGCGATCACCGGCATTATGCGCGGGCGTTCGTTGCGCGTCGCGTCGCGGCTCAGCGTAATCGCGATGTCAATTTCCCAATCGCACCAGGGCGATGCCAGCGCGGCGGGCGACAGCACCGGGATATACACATCGCACTCTTCCAACCCATGCTCAATGCGCGACGGAATACTTTCGCCCGGGCGAATCGAGCGTTCATCGAGAAAACCGTCCAAACCGCTCGCGTGCAAATCGTCGCACAATTTTTTGGCGAACGTAATGTCGTTCCACGAATGAGTGATAAAAAAGCGCGTCGGATTCGACATTGCGCCTCCGTTGCTCAATTTCAAATTACGATTTCTGATTTAGGATCTCGGTGAGCAAGTCAAGATCAATATTTCCCCCACTCAACACAACTGCGACGCGCTTGCCGAGCAAATTCGTTTTGCGCGCGAGCAACGCGGCGATGCCGACCGCGCCCGAACCTTCGACGACGATTTGCTGGGTCTCGACCAAGGCGCGAATCGCCGCGCGCGTTTCCGTTTCTTCGACGATGATCACATCGTCCACGAATTTTTGCGCGACCTCGAAACAGATTTTCCCGATGCCGCCGGCAAGTCCATCGCAAATCGTCGGCGCGGGCGCGTACTCTGCGTAACATTTGCCGTCGCGCAACGAATCGCGCAACGCGGGCGACGCCGCGGGCTGCACGCCGATCACCTGAACGCGCGGCGCGATTGCTTTGACCGCAATCGCGATGCCGGCGATGAGTCCGCCGCCACCGACCGGCACAAGAATCGCGTCCACGTCCGGCAAATCTTGTAGGATCCCCAAGCCAATCGTGCCGTGTCCGGCAACGACGCGCGGATCGTCGTACGCGCTGATGAACGTCGCGCCGGTCTCGCGTTGAAAGGTTTCCGCCGCGTGATGCGCGTCGTCGTACGTGTCGCCGACAAGCCACACCTCAACGGGGTACTGGCGCAGTTTATCCAATTTCGTACGTGGCGCGGTGCGTGGCATAAAAATCGTTGCGGGCGCGATGCCGAAAATACGCGCGGCGAGTCCGACGCCCTGCGCGTGATTGCCCGCGCTCGCCGTCACGATCCCGCGCGCGCGATCCGCGTCGCTCAACTGCGCGAGAATGTTGATCGCGCCGCGCGGCTTGAACGAGCCGGTCACTTGCCAGTTTTCAAGTTTGAGAACCACGGACGCGCCGACACGTTCGCTCAATAAAAACGCGTCGCGCAATGGCGTTCGGAAAATGTGGGGCGCGATTGTTTTCTGGGCGTGGAATATATCTTGAATGGTAATCATCGGAGACATTGTAATTGATATTGAGTCAAATTCAAAATTCAAAATTCGAAATGCTCTCGGACACAGCGATTTTTGAATTACGAATTACGAATTACGATTTTCCCAATTCTGTGCTAGAATACCTGTGATGCCAATTCACATTCTCTCCGACGACCTAGCCGCAAAAATCGCGGCGGGTGAAGTGATCGAGCGTCCGGCATCCGTCGTCAAAGAACTCGTGGACAATTCGATTGACGCCGGCGCGCGCGAAATCAAAATCGAAATTCGCGGCGGCGGACAACGCTTGATTCGCGTCGCGGATGACGGCAACGGAATTCCGGCGAACGAGGTCGCCACCGCATTCGCGCGTCATGCGACGAGCAAGCTCGATTCTGCCGACGATCTGTTTCGCATTCAGACGCTCGGCTTTCGCGGCGAAGCATTGCCCTCGATTGCCGCGGTCGCGCGCGTCGCGCTCATCACGCGCGCGCGCGGCGAAGATGCCGGGACGCAGATTCGGATTGACGGCAGCAAGCTGCTCGATCAACACGCGCAAGGCGCGCCGCAAGGCACGATCATCACCGTCGAGGATTTGTTTCGCCACGTGCCCGCGCGGCTCAAGTTTTTGAAAACACCCGCGACTGAAGCCGCGCACATTGCCGATCTCGTCAACGCGTACGCGCTCGCGTTTCCACACTTGCGTTTCTCGCTCGTCAACGACGACCGCTTGGTGTTTCAAGCGCCGGGCACCGGAAAAATGTTTGATGCGTTGGTTAAAGTGCTGGGCAGTGAAATTGCAAATCAGATGTTAGAAGTTGGAAATTGGAAATTGGAAGATGGAAACCCGCGCGCGGATTCCAATTTCCAACCTCCAACCTCCAACCTCCAAGTCTCCGGCTTTGCCTCACCCCCCAGCATCAACCGCGCGACGCGCAAACTGATGTTGTTCTTTGTGAATCATCGTTGGGTGCAAGACCGCGCGCTGCAACACGCAGTTATCGAAGCGTACCACACCGCGTTGATGGTTGGGCGCGCGCCGATCGCGGTGCTCGACATCCTCGTGCCGCCGGACGCGGTGGACGTGAACGTGCATCCGACAAAAAGCCAGGTGCGTTTTCGCGATTCGCACGCGGTTTTTCTCGCGGTGCAGCGCGCCGTGCGAACCGTGCTCGCCGCACACGCGCCGATTCCGACGATCACGATTCCGCCGTCGCCGAATTTCGCGCCGACGCCAACCGAAACGCAACTCGCAATTGATTTGCAGCGTCCGTTGGCGACCGCCGACTACCGACCGCCGACCGCCGACTATCCAACTCAATTACCTAACTACCCAACTATCCAACCAACTAAACTACCAATGTTGCGCGTCCTGGGTCAAATTCTTTCGACGTACATTATCGCCGAAGGCGCGGACGGCTTGTACTTGATTGACCAACACGCCGCGCACGAACGCGTGCTGTACGAACAACTCTCGGCGGAACGTGCGAGCGCGACGATGGCGACCCAGGAATTGCTCGACCCCGCCGCGCTGCAACTCACGCCCGCGCAACTCGGCGCGCTCGAAACGCATCGCGACGCGCTCGCGTCGGTCGGCTTTCGCATCGAGCCGTTCGGCAATCAGACGA
This sequence comes from Chloroflexota bacterium, assembly GCA_016219275.1. Lineage (NCBI taxonomy): Bacteria > Bacillati > Chloroflexota > Chloroflexota bacterium. Next base: position 32,638 of record JACRBM010000067.1, on the reverse strand, counting down.
TTCTGTTGCGCGCGATTCCCGCCGCGATGAAACGCCGCGAGCCGACGACAACGCTCATCGAAATTCTGGACGAGTTGGAACAAGGCGAACAGCCGCTCGAAAAATCTGCCGAGGCGCGTCTCATCACGAGCGTGTGCAAAAGCATCGCGGTCAAAGGCGGGCAAGTGTTGTCGCTCGAAGAGATGCGCGAACTGATTCGCCGCCTAGAACAAACGACCGCGCCGCGTACTTGTCCGCACGGACGCCCGACAATGATTCAGTTGAATGCCGCGCTGTTGGAACGCGAATTTGGGAGAAAGTGAGTTCCCTCATTTCCCCAGTTCTCTCAGTTCCCTTATTTCCTTCTGTTCCCTATTTGGAAACGAGGGAACTGAGGGAACTGAGGGAACCGGGGAATTTGAGACACCTGGAGGAAACATGGAACACCGCCGACCCAGTTTGATCGGACCACTCATCTTGATTACGTTTGGTGTGTTGCTGTTGCTTTCGAATCTCGGCTACCTGCCGCTTTCGATTTGGCAGATCGCCGCGCAGTACTGGCCCATCATCTTGATCTTGATCGGCATCGAGATTTTATTCGGACGCCGATCCTGGATTGGAGGGCTGGTCGTCCTCGCGCTATGGATCGCGGTGATCGCGGGAATCGTGTGGCTCGCCATGTCCGGGAGCGCGTTACTTCCGTTGAGCGCGATGGTGAGCGAGCAGTTGAGCGAGCCGCTCGGCGACATCAAGAGCGCGACGATTGATTTGAATGCGGGCGCGTCCATAGTGTTTGTCACCGCATCGAGTTCGGACACCAGCGACTTGATGTCCGGCAAGTTCAGTCATCGCGAAGGAATCAAGATCACCAAAACATATAATGTGACAGACAGCAACGGGCGACTCGTTCTCAAAGAGGAAGGCAACCCGGCGATGTTCATCGGCGCGAGCAATGGTCGCTGGGATGTCGCGCTGTATCCGCAAATTCCGCTGACACTGCGCGTGAATAGTGGAATCGGCACAGTGAATTTGGATTTGAGCGCGCTGAATGTGACAATGCTCGACGTGAACGGCGGCGTCGGTTCGCTCATCGTAACGACACCACAAGCCGGCGCGACGACGATGAAGATCAACGGCGGCGTCGGCAACGTCGTCGTCACGATTCCAGCCGGCGTTGCCGCGCGCATTCGCGTGGATAGCGGCTTGGGCGGAGTTAACGTAGATCAAACGCGTTTCATCAAGTCGGATAAAATTTATCAGAGCGCGGATTACGCAAGCGCGACGAACAAAATTGATATTGATGTGAACGGCGGCGTCGGGAGTGTAACGATTCGATAAAACAAACGACCTGGCAGATGCGAGTCTGCCAGGTCGTTTTCTTTACGCTGTTTCCTTCGCGAAAATCCTCTGCAAAATAGCGATCGCGGTCGCGTAGGTCGGGTCCATGCCATAGTACGACGGATGCACCGCGCCCAGGTTCTTGCCTTTGCTGTACGGCGTGTCCGACGCGTAATGCAAAATACCGATGTCGAGATCGGTTTGGTACAGGCGCACGATTTCGTTGACCGGATGCCGCTTGGGGTACGTCATCTCATAAATCGCAGACAAGTACGGTCCCGCTTCCATCTCAATGTCGGTGTATCCCTCGCGATAGAACAACTCCATGAACCGGCGATTCTGCAGGAAGGTACCCTTGACGCTGATGGCTTTTTGATTGTCGAGCACCGAGCCAAAGACGAGGTACGGCGCGACATCGCTCGCGGAGAAGCAGTTGTTGAACAGGTACGTGTTCTGCGAGTGCTCGTCGTACACCACGTTCGGAATGATCACATCGCCGATGCGTCCGTTCAGCGTCGCCGCCTTGCCCAACAAGTAGATGCCCTTGACCTGGTCCACGTTGCGCGAGACTTCGGACAAGATTTGGTACGCCGCGAGTCCCAACGGATAATCAATGTTGAAAATGATCGCGCGGCTGTCGCGCAATTTCTCGATGCCGGGTACCTGCAAACGCGCGTCGAGCCGCGCCGGGATGAGCCGATTCAGTTCGACGATTTGCGCGTCCACGTCGAGAAAGCGTTCGCTGACAAAGTAACTCAACCCCACTGCGCGTTCCGCTTGCTGTTTGCGCGCGAGCATTGCGTCGTTTTCCGGATCGGCGAGAAATTTCTTGAGCACATAGTACAAAAAGTTTTCGCGACTGCTCTTGGTTTCCGCCGCGCGAATCGCTTCGTATTCGCGCAAGAGATTTTCGTGTCGCCGATCCTCGATGTACGCGATCAAGTCGCGTTCGTGCTCTTGCGCGAAACCGGAAACCAAATTGGGGAGACTGTGTGTGTTGCTCGACACGAAATACACCGGTCTGCCCGCGATCAACTTGGCGGCGTCGGACGCGACATTGTTCCACCAGTGCCGCGTCGCCTTGCGATAATCCAGGAGCGAACCCGCCAGCAAACGCAAATCGAAATGCTTGTCCGTCGTCGCGATGGCTTGCAAATTCGCAAGCAACGCGCCGCCCCAGATATTTTCGAGCGTCTGCCAATCGCTCTGTGAAATTCGCAAATCGCGCGCGAACGCTTCGCGCTCCGCGGACGTGAACACCCCATCGCGCGCGTGGATCGCATTCAGCCGCGCGCCTGCGTCGCTCCACTGCAGCAAGTCGTGCAATTTGTTCCATTCGATCTCAAACGCGGTGAGAATCGGAATCAGGTCGTCAATATCGGACGCGCTCGCGATGAACGCGGCGAGCGTTTCCTTGCCATCGAAATACAACTTGCGTCGCCGTCCCGGCGCGCTGACCTCTTCCCATTCCTCGATCACGTTCACCCAACCCGCCTTATCGAACACATCGTCCGATTGTCCCAGCAATACAAGTTGCGCGTCCTTGATGCACGCGGGCAAACGCAACGTGCAATAGACGAACGCCGCCATGTCCGGATATTCTTCGCGCGCGTGCGTGTGCAGCGACGAATCCATCTGCGTGTGCGTTTCGACGAGCGACCGAATGTGAATCACGCCGCTCGACCGCAACAGTGAGTAGTACGTCCGCATGTACAATTCGATATCTTCACTTGCCGAGGAAGGAATTCCACGATCCATAATCTCTCCAACTGTTCAGCCGCAGAAACCAGGTTTCTCGCCTTCGGCGGAAACCTGGTTTCTAGAGGCGACTAGATTGTGCCCTTCTTAGTTGCTCGTTTGCTGTCGCTCTTTCAACCACGCGTACAACCAGGTTGGCTCGCCGGTCACGCGGGTTGCATAGTACCACACGAGCGCGAGCGATTCGCGCGCGGTGTACCACACGCGCGTTGGCAATGTCGTGTACGACGGACTCGCGCGCGCGCCGGAACCTGTCGCGTTCAATCCCAGGTCGCGCGCCAGTGTTTCTGCGCGCAGGATGTGAAACGGATCGCTCACGATGATCGCGGTGCGCCACCCGCGCGCCTCCATCAACGCTTTCGAGTTGCGCAAGTTCTCTTCGGTAGAATGCGATTGGTCTTCGAGCACGATGGCTTGTGCCGGCACGCCTGCCCGTACTGCAATGCGTTGCATCACCTCGGCTTCGCTCGGTGGATTTTTGCCCAGCCCGCCGGAAAAAATCAGGCGCGGCGCGTACCCAGCTTGATACAGCGCAATCGCGTGCCGCGTGCGCGCATCGAGCGAAGGACTGGCGCGTTCACCTTGCCACACCGCCGAGCCGAGCACGATAATCGCGTCGGCAGAACGCACCGTGTCAGTTTGTGCGCGCATATCCACTTGAACGTACAGCCATGCCAATCCGCCGACGACGATCAACGCGCACACCGCAATGAATTTGCGCCAGCGCATCGGCAAACGAAAGCGAGAGAAAGTCATTGTCCCCATTCTGGAACGCATCATACAACGCGACGCGGCGAGTGTCAACCAAGTTTACGCGACCCGCCTTGACGCGGCGCGCGCAACGATGCTATAATCCCAGCGTAATTACACCACAAAGTAAGCGGCACAGTCCCGTGATGACCGCGGCGACAAAGCAGACACCATTTTTCTCGGACAGTCCGTTCATCGCGACTGTCCGTTTGTCTTTCAGGGAGGAACACATGGGCAAGGCATGGTGGGACGATCTACCGAAAGCCGTGGGCGGAGACGCGATCATCGCGAACATCGGCGCGGGCGCGCATGGCGTCGCCGTCGGCAAGAACATTCAGCAGACCTTGATCGCGACCCTGGGTGCGCCGACCCCGGGCGATAAAGAAATCATCGAGAAAAAATTTGCGGAACTGTCCGACTCGGTCGGCAAGTTGGGCAGCCAAGTGGATGTGAACACCAAAAAGATGGCGGAGTTTCAAGTGAAACTCTTGCAAGGCGAGTTGACCAAGACCGGCGAAAAAGAAACGCCGAGCGCGAGCACGATCACCCAGGTCGGCGATTGGCTGCTCGACAATGTGCCGCAGATCGCCGAGACCGTCGTCGGTTTATTCGCGACGCCGGCGGTGGGCAAGGTTGTCGGCAAAGCCGGCGAGATCGCCATCAATTGGGCGAAAGACCGGCTAGGCAAGGCAAGCGCATCCGCGTGATCGGCGAAAGGTAATCCATTGTCCGAACAAAAACCGGGTTGGCTCGCGCGGTTGCGCGAACGATTCACGCGTACAAGCGGCGACACGATCATCGCGAACGTCGGCGAAGGCGCGCGCGATGTCGTCGTCGGCAAAAATATCCGCGTCGTCAAAATCGGTACGCTCGTCATTCCCGCCGTGCCGGTGTTTGTCGGCGTGGTCGCGTTCATCGTGTTGAGCGCGCTCGGCGCGTACGCCTACTTGGTGCCGGACAAGATGCCGCCCGGCTTGTTCAACATCGCGGTTGCGGAATTCGGCGAGCTGGGCGCGAACCAACGCGTGACCGTCACCGCGAACTCACAAATCTCCAGTCGTCTCGTCTTCACGACCCTGCGCGATGAATTATTGCCGCTGGGTCTGGGTCTGCAAGGACCGTTCAAACCGGTCGTGTGGCACGACAGCATGTTCCCCACACAAATTCGCGCGCGCATCCCGCTCGTCGCCGGCAACACACCCGACGCGCGCCAGGACGCGGCGAAAACGCTGGCGACCCAACTTAGCGCAAAAATGATCGTGTACGGCACATTGCAGACCGATCAACTCCCTCCCAGTTTCATTCCCGAGTTCTACGTCGCGCCGCTGACCGGCGAAGCGGACGAGATCGTCGGGCGGTACCAATTCGGCTCGCCGATCCCAATGCCCCTGTCGTCTGAAAAAGGCAGCACGTGGGCGGACAGTCTCGCGTTGAACAAGACGTTTATCGCGCGGCGACAGGCGCTCGCGCAAATCGCGTTCGGATTCACTTTCGACCTGCGCGGCGATCACCAGGACGCGCTCACGCACTTTCAAGAGGCGTTACGCATTCTCCAGGGTACGGACAATCGCGCGGGCGAAGAAGCGGTGTACTATTTCATCGGGCGCGAGTATCTTTTCCTTGCGAACAAAAAGAATGCCGAGTCGCCGAACGCCGCGAACGAGATCGAACAATTTCTCGCACAAGCCCAAGCGGCGTTCGAGCAATCGCGCGCGAAAAATGAATCGTACGCGCGCGCCCATTTCGGCTTGGGCGGCGTGAATCGTTTGCGCGCGTTGCGTCAACCGGCGGCGCAACGCATCGAGCAACCGGCATTTCTCACGCGCGCGTTCGAGGAGTACGACCTCGCGCTGAAATTCGCGGCGCAAGCGAACGAAGAACAAACACAGATCAAACTCCGGCTCGCGCTCGGCACCGCGCATTTTTTGCAAGCCGAAGCGTACTTGCACAAATTCGATTGGGCAAAAGCGATCAGTGCGTTCGACGACGCGATTCAGCGCACGGCGACCGAATTGCCGAACCTTAAGGATCAGCCGCGCTCGCTCGGCGAGGCATACCTCACGCTTGGCAATGCGTACTATGAACGCGGCATCGCGCAACAACAGACCGGCGACAAGACCGCGAGCGCGGCGTCGTTCAAGCAAGCGATCGAGCAGTACGGGAAATGCGTGGACTTGAAAATTTTCGATCCGACCTTGGTGCAAGGCGCGGTCGTTTTTTGCGAACGTTATCGCGCGGACGTGCAGAACGCGCTGAACAAACCGTAAGACGTTATTTGGGAATTCAGCCAACCTGGCGAAGGTTTAACCGATCTGCCTTCGCAAGGTTTTTCGAGGAGTGGCGCAATGAGACACGCGATTGGTTTAGCGATACTCGGTGTGCTGTTGCTAGTGGGCGCGTGCGCGCCGCCGCAACCAGTCGTCATCGTCGTGACCGCGACACCACCGCCGCCGACTGCGACGCCGTTCGTGATCATCATCACGGCAACACCCGCGCCCGCTACTGAGACTCCGCCTCCCACAGCGACCCAGCCCGCGGCGGCGACGGCGCTGCCAACCCAGACACTCGTTCCGCCAACCGCCACGCCGAACATTCCAACGAAAGCGCCGCCGCCGCCGCCGCCGCCGCCAACCGCCACACCGTTCCTGCCGCAACTCGCCGTGTTCGATCAGGGCGGCGGAAACATGGATGTGTATTTGTTCGGCGGACAAACAGGCAAGTTTTTGAATTTTCGCGCGGTCGCGTGCGCGCCGAACTGCAACAATCGTCCCGATGGACGCGATGTAAACAATGTGTACTTTACCGTGTTTCGTCGCACACCGCAAAATACGTTGCAGTGGGTTTTCGACAGCGAGGAACAGAACGCGCCGTTCTGTATCTTTGGCGGTTCGAACCAATGTCCGTACTTGAACATCAGCGATCCGAATGTGAAATGGCCTGGGACGAATACCGTCATTGCGAATGGGGATTACGTTTTGCGCGTGGAGGCGAACGGCAAAAACAACGCTACGTGGAATGGGCGCGCGAATTTCAAAGTCAACCGATAAAGAAACCTGGCAGGTTTTAGAAACCTGCCAGGTTTTCATTTCTGCTTGGCTTTTTCTACCAGCTCGAACAACTTGTTCAACGCTTCGAGCGGCGACAGGGAAAGCACGTCGAGTTCCGCAAGTTCCTCGCGCAACGGATCGGTTTGCGCGAAGAGCGCAAGTTGCATTCCCACGCCGGCGCGCGTTGGCGTCTCTTCGTGCTGCGCTTCGAGTTCCTGCAACACTTGTTCCGCGCGATGCACCACCGCTTTCGGAATCCCCGCGAGTTGCGCGACATGAATGCCGTACGATTTGTCTGCGCCGCCGCGCACGATCTTGTGCAGAAACACCACGCGCCCGCCCTGCTCCAACACGCCGACGTTGTAATTCCGCACACGCGGCAAGTACGTTTCGAGTTCGATCAGTTCGTGATAGTGCGTTGCGAACAAGGTTTTCGATCCCAGGTTGGGATGATTGTGGATGTGCTCGACAATCGCGCGCGCAATCGCGATGCCATCGTACGTGCTCGTGCCGCGTCCGATCTCGTCGAGGATGATGAGCGATTGGCGCGTGCTGTGCGTGAGAATGTTCGCGGCTTCGACCATCTCGACCATGAACGTGGACTGCCCCGCCGCGATTTCGTCCTGCGCGCCGATGCGCGTAAAAATCCGATCCACCAAACCGATCGTCGCGGATTCGGCGGGCACGAACGAGCCGATCTGCGCCATCAACGTGATGAGCGCGACCTGGCGCAGGAACGTGGACTTGCCGGACATGTTCGGACCGGTGATGATGTGAATCGCTTCGTCGTTCGACAATCGCGTATCGTTCGGCACGAACGGCTCATCGCGCAACGTCAGCTCGACGACGGGGTGACGTCCCGCGACAATGTGAATCGCGTCGTCGCGCGTCAACTGCGGACGCGCGTAGCGATAGCGCATCGCCACCTCGGCGAGCGACGCGTACACGTCGAGTTCCGCCAGCGCACGCGCGGTCGCGAGCAAACGCGACGCCGCGCCGGCAATGTGCGCGCACACTTCCTTGAACAGCGTCGTCTCCAATTCGACGAGGCGTTCTTCCGCGTTGAGAATCAGCGACTCGTACTCTTTGAGATCGGGCGTGATGTAGCGTTCCGCATTCGCGAGCGTTTGCTTGCGAATGTACTCCGCCGGCGCTTGCGGTACGTTCGACGTCGTGATCTCGATGTAATAGCCGAAGACTTTGTTGTAGCCGACCTTGAGCGAACGAATGCCGGTGCGTTCGCGTTCCTGGCGTTCAAGATTCGCAACCCAGTCTTTGGCGTTGCGCGATGCGCTCGCGATGCCGTCGAGTTCGGTCGAGTAGCCCGGCGCGATGACGCCACCATTGTTCAGATTCGCCGGCGGCTCGGCGACGAGCGCGCGCGCGATGAGGTTGATGAGGTCGGGGCAGGGATCAATTGCGAATTGCGAATTGCGAATTGCGGATGGGTGTTCTGCCCCCCTGCTCCCCTGCTCCCCTGCTGTTTGTTCCAGCAACTGCAATAGTTTGGGTCCAACTTCCAGACTCGCGCGAATCGCGACCACATCGCGCGGCGTGGCGATGCCTTGCGCAACGCGATTCGTCAGACGTTCGAGGTCGCTCACGCGCTTGAGCAAATCGCGTAGAGATTCGCGGCGCGCGGTATCGCGATAAAACGCGTCCACGTGATCGAGCCGCGCGTTGAGCACATCGAGATCGAGGAGTGGTTGGGTGAGCCACTCGCGCAGCAAACGACCGCCCATCGCGGTGCGCGTTTCGTCGAGCACGCCGAGGAGCGACCCTTTGACGTTGCCGCCGCGAATCGTCGCGACGAGTTCGAGGTTGCGCCGCGTGGATGGATCGAGCGTCATGAACGATTGCGTCGAGTACGTCTTGAACGTGACGAGTTGAGCGAGCGCGGTTTTTTGATTGTCCTGCAAGTACTGGACGATCATGCCCGCCGCGCGCGTCGCGTATGGCATCGCGCCGAGTCCAAACCCCTCGAGCGACGCGACATGAAAATGATCGAGCAGCGTTTGCCGCGCAGAATCTAAATCTGGAGTGTGGTAGTTGGTGATTGGCAATTGGTTATTTCCAACTTCCAATTTCCAAACTCCAACTTCCAACAACAATTCCGCCGGGTGGAGACGATCCAACTCTTGGCGCGCGTCGCGCGCGTACACTTCGGTCGCGGCAAATGCGCCGGTCGTGATGTCGGCGTACGCGATGCCGGCGCGGTCTGGGCTGGCGACGAGCGCGGCGAGATAGTTGTTACGTTTCTCTTCGAGCAAGTTCGGCTCGACGACGGTGCCTGGCGTGACGACGCGCGTCACTGCACGAGTTTCTAAAGTACGCCCTGGAATTCCTTCAACTTTTTGCTGATCCCCAGTCTGCTCTACAATCGCAACCTTGTGACCCGCCTGAATGAGCTTGGCAAGGTACGATTCGACTGCGTGATACGGCACGCCGGCGAGCGGCACGCGATTGCCCGTACCCATGTCGCGCCCGGTCAGCACGATGTTACAAACGCTCGCAACCGTTTTAGCATCGTCGTCGAACGTCTCGTAAAAATCGCCGAGACGAAACATTACAAGCGTGTCGGGGAATTGTTGTTTGATGCGGAGATACTGTTGGCGAAGAGGAGTTGTCATCGGCGGCAATAATAATGCAATTCGTCAGACCTGACAAGTACGCTAATCTTCTGAACGGAAAATCAAAAGCCCGCGCGAAACCAATTCTGCGCGGGCTTTTGTCTGCATCGTGACTCTCGCGAAAATACCGCGTTATCAACGATCCAACTGAACAGGCGATGCTCGAACCTCGGGTACATTTCATCCCGCAACCATCTCCATGCCTCCAGCTTTCTCTATGCCTTTCATTTTTTCCATTTCATCTTTGATATTCAGGGTGACGAGCGCCACGACTGCAGTCGCCAGGACGAGGAGAGCCACGTACCAGAACATCATGCGGTAGGCGTCAATATTTGCTTTTAGTCCCATCAAGACCATAGCTTGGCCCCGCAGCAAGGGATTGACGGTGTTGACGATGCTGTACCTCGAAAGCGCGATCACACTGTCTTCCGCCGCGCCAGTGAGCATCGCGGAGAACGCCGCGATCCCAAACGCGCCGCCGAGATTCTGGACGAGCATCAAAACCGACGAGGCGACTCCGACCTCTTTAGTCGGCACGACGGCAGGAATGATGCTCATACGCTGCGCCATACCCAAGCCAAAACCGAAAGTTAGAATACTCAAGGACAATATCAAATCCAAGGCGGTAGAACGCGGATCGAGCGTCATCGCCAAAAGCAGCGGACCCAGTGCGCCAATCAGTGAACTGATTGCCAAGACGTACTTGATCCGTACTTTTCCGATAAATCGCGATCCGATGCCCGTGCCAAGTATCATAGCGAAAACCATCGGGATGAACATGTAGCCCGTCTCCTTCGCGCTAAAACCAAGAAAGGTCTGCGCGAAAACCGGGATTAGAAAGATTCCGACATTGATTTCCACTGCAACGAGAAAATTGTTGACCAGCGCGCTGTCGAACGCTTCGATCTTAAAGAACTTGAAATCCACGATCGGATCGGGATGGTTTCGGTCAATCCGGTAAAAGATGAATCCAAAGACTGCGACCGTCAAGTAAGCCAGGAGACTGTTGGTAGAGAGCCAGCCCCAATCGCTGCCCTTGTCTATCACCAAGACCAAAGCCGCCAGCGCAGTCCCAAGCGCGATCGCGCCGCCAAGGTCAAACTGCTTGGTGGGCTGCTCCGAAACCGATTCCTTGATAAAAACCAGCGCCATCGCGATCCCGATCAACCCGATCGGCAAATTGATGTAAAACACCGACCGCCAACCAAAGGTATCGATCAGCAAGCCGCCGACCAAGGGACCGAGTACCGCGCCGCCCACGCCCGCACCCGCCGCCCAGATCCCCAACGCGGTTGCGCGCTCTTTCACGTCCGTAAACGTCACGGCAATGATCGCCATCGCGGTCGGATAGTCCGCCGAACTGGCGACGGCTTGGATCACGCGGAACACGAGCATCGAACTCAGGTTCCACGCCATGCCGGCGAGCATCGAACCAGCGACGAAAACTATAAAGCCGAAAAGGTAAACCCTTTTCCTGCCGATCGTGTCGCCCAACTTGCCCCACACCGGCACCAAAATCGAATTGGCAAGAATGTACGCCGTGGCGATCCACGCCGCGTCTTGCACCGTGATTGAAAACTCGCTCATAACCTTGGGGATGGCGAGGTTGACGACGACTTGGTCGAGTCTGCCGAGCGCCGTCGCAATGATGACGGTGAGAAGCACCATCCAGCGCAAGGAATCTTGTGCGCTCGGTATTTTTTGGTTTTCCATCAGTTCCCTCAGTTCCTTTATTTCCCTCTGATTGCATTATTTGGACACCCACATCTTTGCCGACATGCCGTTCTTCAATTCGGGATAGGCGCTTACGTCGAACGCCGCGGTCACGGAGAAGATGCTCTGTTGTCTTTTATCGGAGATGCTGAACACGACGTTCCCTTGGTCTGCCGCGGCAGCAACTCGCTCGATCGTGCCCTGATATTCTTTCGAACCATAAGCATCTACCGTGAACATGACTTTTTGCCCCACCCGGATGTCACTCAGTCCCTGGTCTTCTTGAATGTGACCGATGACGCGGAGCTGATTCGGATCGTACATCTGAACGATGGCAGTCTGGCTGCCTGCAAATTGCCCAGGCGTGTTTTGGATCATGGTGATAATGCCGGGCGCGCGGGCGCTCGTGACGCGGTCGCCTACGTTGAAAAGTTGCTGACCGACAGAAACGCGATCCCCTTCTTTCACAAAGAGCGCCTTGAGAATTCCTGCGGTTTCGGGTCCCACGGAAATGACCGGCGCTGAAATCCCAGATTTCTCGATATAGACCTTGCTCTGCGCGTCTTGCCAATATCGGAATCCGGCGAGCAGACCGATCACACCCAGGACGAGAACTATGCCGACGACCAGAGGATTTTTCGCGAGAACGCGCGAGACATTTTTCTTTTCACTAGCGACATGCAGCAGTGAAGCCTGCCCCGTATCTACTTGCGCTTCTTTGAGTTGAACATTCTCAATCATTTTGATATCCTCCCTTCAGATTTGGCTAAATGGATTACCCTACTGGTTCTGCAGCAGAATTTGCGCCGTCGCGCTCAAACCGGGACGCAGCGGGACATCGCTCGAATCAACGTCAATCGTCACGGGAACGTTGGTGACGCCTGCGGTTGTCGCCGCCAGCCAGCCGATCCGCGACACTTTCCCGGTGACCGTTTTCCCTTTGAACGCATCCGGTACAATCATCACGACTTGCCCGACCTGAATCTGTCCAAGAAAAATCTGATCCAGATTGCCTTGCAGTTGAAGATGAGTGAGATCGGCAAGCGTCGCAATGGGCGTGGTGGGTCCGACCGTTTCACCAGCGTGCGGTCCGATCCAAATCACCGTGCCATCGAACGGCGCGGTGAGCGTCGCGTTCGTGACTTGTTGCTGCGCGAGAGCGAGCGCGGCTTTCGCTTGATCGACTTGCGCCTGCGCGGCGGCGATGTTATCGGCTGTCGGTGCAAGTCGCGCGCGCGCGGCTTGTGCCTGTTGCAGTTGTGCCTGCGCCGTGGCGAGTTCCACGTCGGTTGGATGAGTCGCTGCATCGTTAGCTGTCGCCAACGCTGCCTTGTAGTTGTTCGTTGCTTGCTGCAGCGTGGCAGATTGGGGCGTCATCGCGATGAATGGATTGCTCGCCCCACCGATCCGGTCGTAAGCGGCTTGCGCTTGATCCACGGTGGCTTTGGCATTCTCGGCTTGCGCCTTGAGCATGACAAGCTGATTTGCGGTTGGACCGGCGCGGACTTTGTCGTAGTTCTTTTGCGCGGCGTCAAGCACCGCCTGCGCGGCTGCGATATCAGCATCGTTGGCGGGCGATTTTGCTTGACTCAGGCGCGCCTGCGCGCCCGCGAACGCGGCTTGGGCATGGAGGACCGCTAATTGCAGGTCAACCGTATCCAGCAGCGCAAGCGTATCCCCTTTCTTGACCGTTGCGCCTTCCTGGACACTCAGTTCGGTGATGCGCCCGCCGCCCTTGAACGTCAGCGCCGCCTGATTGGGCGCAACAAACATTCCCATCACTTGAATAGTCATCGGCGAAACTGCCGTAGGTTGCGCGACCGGCAGTTGATTCGCCGGAGTTGTACTTGTTGGTGTGGGTTGCGTCGCTGTGGAAGCGCTAACGGACAGAGATTGACAGCCAACAGTCAGAAGTGTGACTCCCAGCACGATGATTGTTAATGTTGCCACCAACCTGGTTTTGCGATTGAACATATTCACCTCCAAGATTTCCTATCTGGACTCATGCTTCTGTTTCGAGTGCTCGCTTCAACTTATCGAGATTGGATTCCAATTGACGTTTGAGCTCTTGCGTGGCAACCGGTTCGGCGAGTTTCAAGAACCCTTTCGGATCTAACTCGCCCAACATGCCCAGTCGCGTACCCCCCTCGACCGACTCAAAGGAGTAGGCGAGTCGCATCGTCATTGGTCTCGCGATGGTTTTCATCGCAAACGATTTGTTCGGCTGAAGGTCTGTGATCTCCAAGTTCGATTCGACACATTGTCCCAAGAACAGGCGCACCATTGTCACCCGTGTTCCCACCCTCACCGGACCAGGAGTTATCTCTTTCATTTCAACTGTTCCTAACTGCCACCGAGCAAGATTCGGCAAGTCTGTCATAAATGCGAAAACTTGATCGACCGGGCGGCTTAGCGTAATGCTGCGTTCAATTCGCATCATTTCAAAACCGCCATTCGCAGAGTCCAAACGTTGAATTGAGATCAGCGTCAGACCGAGATCGCGTATTTTGCCGATTACTCCAAAGAGCGCGGGCTGATCCACCATCACACCGCGAAGGATCGTTCCGGTGGATTCGGCGACGTGGACGATCTCCAGATCGCCGAACCATGTCGCCCGACGATCATCGAGCTGCTCAGCCACTCGGATTTCGTAATGCGTGGGGCAATCCATACGTCTCTCTTTCTGCGTTCAGTTTACGGATTTTGGGGTTGAGTGTCATCAGGTAAATGGTTGAGCCGGAGTATGAATGTAGAGATGAAGCGATCGAACTAAAGTATGAGTCAAACCGAGCCCTCGAACTGGGGAAAAACAAAAAGCCCGGAAGGTTGCTTGAGGCAACAACCTTCCGGGTCTAAACGGGTTAACTGATTACAGCAACTTGCGCTCGCGCGCACGCACGAGAGCTTGCGTGCGACTGCTAACACCTAACTTGCCGTAGATATTGTAGACGTGGGACTTGACGGTGCTCAGAGTCACAACGAGCCGCTCGGCAATTTCCTGATTAGTCAGTCCTTCCGCGATCAGCCGGAGCACTGCCAGTTCGCGCTCGCTCAAAGGATTGATGATTTCAGATTTCAGATCTGAGATTTCAGATTCAGGGTTTGGTTGCAGTTCAGCGACAGGAGGAAATGCTGCCAAGAGTTTGTCAGCGTACTTTGCGAGCCGTTCCTTTTCGCTTTTCTCTCCGATCTCAAGTCTGAATTCTGAAATCTGAATTCGCATCGGTTCGCCCAGATCCACAAACGTCCGGACGTACCCCTGCGGTTCCGCGAGCGAGAGAGCGCGGATCAATGCGGTCGTTGCCTGCGCCGCGTCGCCCTGCCCATGCCGCGCGAGCGCCAACAGTGCGGATGCCTCGACCAAGGTACCGATCTCTACGTCGGCTTGCGCGCGTTCGCATAAAACTTGAAGCGAAAGCGCGGCTCGCTCAAATTCGCGCTGCACGATCAGCACCCGCGCGCGGGCGAGGACGACCGCATGAGCCTTAAATGCAAATGGTTGCTCGATGTTCAAGCAGGTTTGATCGTCGGTTTGAAATTCGCCCACGATCCGCGCGGCATCGTCCACGCGGTTCTGCGCAATGAGCAAGCGCACCTGTCGCGCGTGAACGAACTGCACTTCCATGCTGATTTCACGTTCGCGCAAAGGCAGCGCGGCTTTTTCAAGCAACTCGGACGCGCCAGTAGGATCGCCTTGCGCGTGTTTGATCTGCGACAAGAGAACGAGGGCATAGGATTCAAATTCCTCGTTGTGCCATGCGCGACAAATCTCGACTCCCTGCGTGGCGTGCTGCGTCGCCGCGCTGAGTTCATTCCATTCGTAAAGCAAATCCGCCAAATGGACATGGAGGAACCCAAGAACCACTCTCCAGGGGCTATCCGCCGCGACGGCATGTGTCATTTCGAGTCCACGGCAACAAGCGTCGGTTGCATCGCGGAGTAAGCCAGCTGCAATTTGCAGCATGACGATCACCACCGTGAGATAGGCAGGAACAATCACATCGAACCCGGCTTGAAGATTGGCGAGAGGCGCGCTCGAATTTCTTGACGATTCCAATTTGGCTTGCAGCGATTCAATGGTACGCGGCAAATCGGTGCGGTAGAAACTAATGACGGTTTGCAGCAAATCGGCGATTCCGCGCGTCTGCACGTCGAGGCGCGCATTATCTACTTGCGCCAAGTGCGCGCTCGCCAGCTCGATTTTGCCAGCGCTGGTGAGGGCGGCGGCGTGGCAAAGAGATAAGAGGGGACGCTGGCGAACCAATTCGTCAGGCACTCGCGCAATCCATTCGACTATCGTTGCATCTTCGCCGTGCAAAAGCATCCCTAGTCCGGCTTGTTCGATCAGGTGCGTGGCGCGATCAAAATCCGGTGCGGCAAGCGCGTGGTCAATGGCTTCAATGACGAATCCGTTTTGCTCGTACCACGCACTGGCGCGACGGTGCAATTCCGGGATTTGCTCGGCGCGCGATTCCCGCAAACGACTTTGCAATAGATCGTCAAAGAGGTGATGATAGCGATACCATTGTCGCGCATCGTCGAGTGGAACCACAAAGAGATTTGCCTTCTCCAGTCGCGCCAGCGTTTGCGTGCCATCGTTCCGCCCGGTCACCGCATCGCTCAATCCGCCGTTCATCTGATCCAGGATGGACGTTTGCAGCAGAAAATTCTGAATCTCGGGCGTTTGTCTCTGCAGGACTTCTTCCGCCAGGTAATCCAAGACGAAACGATGACTGCCCGTAAACGCGCTGACGAACGCGGCAATGTCCTGACGCCCTTGCATCGAGAGCGCCGCGAGTTGCAGCCCCGCGATCCACCCTTCGGCGCGTGCGTCCAACGCGGCAACCTGTTCCGCCGTCAGCCCCAGCCCCATCTGTTGATTGAGAAATGTTGTCGCTTCGTCAGCCGAAAAACGCAAGTCGGGCGCGCGTAGTTCGATCAATTGACTGTGCGCGCGCAGCCGCGCGAGCGGCAGCGGCGGATCGGCGCGCGTGGCGACGACAAGATGCAGCGGCGACGGAAGATGATCGAGCAAAAATGTTATCGCTTCGTGAATCGTTTGCGCCTCGATCAGGTGATAATCATCGAGGACTAGAACGAACGCGCGCGGATTCACCGCGAGGTCGTTGCACAGGAGCGTCATCACCGATTCCAACTGTGGCACCCGTCGCGTATCGAGTCGGTTGAGCGCGCGTCTGCCGACATCGGCTTGTACGGTTTCGAGCGCGGCGATCAGGTATGCCAAAAAGCGCGCGAGGTCGTTGTCGCGTTCGTCAAGCGATAACCAAGCCGCCGTCTGAGACTGTTGCTCCAGCCACGTGGTGACCAACGTCGTCTTGCCAAAACCGGGCGGCGCAGAGATAAGCGTGAGAGGACGCGTCAGCCCTTCGTTCAGTTTTTCGATCAATCGCGGGCGAGCGACGAGGTTAGGACGCACCGGAGGAATATGCAGTTTGGTCGTGAGGAGAGGACTTGGCATTCTCGTAGCTCGCTGTCCCGATCATTATGTGTCGGGATTGATGGTGTGCACAACTTCGCGCGGCATCAAGCCGTTCACCACGTCGCCGGTCTGCTCGACAATCGCGACCTTGTGCCCGGCTTGAATCAGTTTGGCGAGGTACGATTCGACCGCATGATACGGCACGCCGGCAAGCGGCACGCGCGCGCCAGTACCCATATCGCGCCCAGTCAGCACGATGTTGCAAACGATCGCAACCGTTTTAGCATCGTCGTCGAACGTCTCGTAAAAATCGCCGAGACGAAACATCACAAGCGTGTCGGGGAATTGTTGTTTGATGCGGAGATACTGTTGGCGAAGAGGAGTGGTCATCGGCGGCAATAATAACGCAAATTGACATGACAAGCAAATGCGGGCTTGACACTCCTAGGGCTTGGTCAAAGTCGCGCCACCCTGGCATTTCGAGAATTTCACGCCGCGCGTAGCGTATGTAAGGACAGAAACTTGTTCGCCGGCGATTGAGTTGCACTATAATGAGACGACGTTATCACACAAGCTAAGACCGTCTCCGTTTCCGCGCCGACAAGAACGGCAAACAATTTTTCAGCAACGCGAACAACCACTGTACCACGCCAACATGCACCGTTGCCTCGCTCGTCATTCCAGTTGGCACGGTCGCGGTGACGGTGAAAGACAATGCCGGCGCGCCGCAAGCGAGTGTGCCCGTCTACGCGTTCGATGGCGCGACCTACGCGGGCTACAGTGCGACGACAAACATTTAAGGCACGGCGACCCTCGTGATTCCGAACGGGAGTTACCGCTTCCGCGCGGACAAGAGCGGCAAGCAATATTTTAGCGGTGACACGAATCACTGTGCGATCCCAGGATGTGCGGCTGTGGTGATTACGCTCGCGCCGCCCACGCAGACGACGGTCATCAACTACACGTACGATCCGTTGTATCGTTTGACGCAAGCGCGCTCCACGGGCACTTACACTGACACGTTTGCGTACACCTACGACGCGGTGGGTAACCGCTTGACGCAGACCGCGAACGGCGCGGCGACGACCTATGCGTACGACAACGCCAACCGCTTGACGAGTGCGAACGGACAGGCGTATACTTGGGATGCGAACGGGAATTTGCTGAACGATGGTTTGCCCACGTACGCCTACGACCAAGCGAACCGCTTGAAGACCGCGACGCAAGGTGCGAACACATACACGTACGCCTACAACGGTGTCGGTGACCGCTTGTCGCAAACGATCAACGGCGTGCAGACGCGCTACGCACTTGACCCAGGTGCTGGCTTGACCCAGGTGTTGAGCGACGGGACGAATGCGTACCTGTACGGCAATGGACGCATTGCGCAATATCAAACGACGATGCAGTATTTTGGCGCGGATGCGTTGGGCAGTGTGCGGCAACTTTACAACAGCACAGGGCAGGTGATTGCTAATAACAAATTTCGCCGACGCGCAAACCACACGTTAACATGAGCAGAAACATACAACGGTCGCGCGGCAAGGTGACGACGGTAAACAGTTTGTCGAGAATGACATCTTCGACATCGCGCGGCAAGTGACGCCCTTGGCGAATCATGTGCCGTTTCGGCAAAACTGGGTTGAGTGGCGCAGACTCGAATTCAAACGGGAGGAAATGGTAGAGCGAGTGGATGGCGGCGAGACGGCGATCAATCGTGGCATTCGCATGACCCAGGGTCTGACTGTGTTCAATGAAGCGATCAATGTCGGTGACGGAAACCTGGGTCAATGGTTTGTTGAGCCAGGCGAAGAAAAGCTTGAGGTCACTCGTGTAGTGGATGTGGGTGGACGCGCGCGGGTTGCGGCGGCGCAACCATTTGCCGAAGCGTTCGACTTCGGGTAACATACGTGTGCCTCCTGGTGGTGAGATTTGAGCTGAGAACCTTGGCGGGTTTCAGACCAATCATACCACCAGGAGCACTCATTGGAACGCTCGTTCGATAGGAGGGCAACTTAATTTAAAGTAGGGTTACAGAACCGCCGCCTGCGAAATCAACCGCACCAAAAAAATGGTGGCAGTTCTGGAAGTAATCGGCGTCGCGCGGACACGCAAAGCCCGCCAACCGTCAAACAAAGTTGGCGGGCAAAAATGCTTGTGCGGGCAGCACCTCGACTTTTCGCTATGACTTTTTGTCGGTCAAATCTTTCAGCGTTTGACGGACTCGCTCAAGCGTTTTCACATTCACTTGTCCGAACGACTTGACGATGATGGATTGGGACAGCGTGTAGATTTTGTCCACACGTATTTTCGATGGGCGATTGAGACTGCCCGTCTCTAAATCCGCAGAGGTAATCGCGAAACTGTAATCCACTGACGCGGGGTTGGAAGTCATCGCGACAACAACAATGTCAGTACTCTTGCCGTTGTAGGCATCGTTGGATACGATGATAACTGGTCGCCGCTTTTGTGATGAAAGGTCGGTGAACGGAATCGGGATCAGGACAATCTCACCTTGCTTAGGCATTGTTCCAGTCCTCATCATCCCAGGGATTGTTCCAGAAATCAAGACGGCTCTCCGAAGCCAAGAGCAAGTCTTCAAAAGTATCGTCGGCTGGAAGAATGAAGATAATCAAATGTGCGCCAGCTGGGAACGGAACAGGTAATTCGATATGCCCGTTTTCTAGCACTTGCACGTCATACTTCAAGGCAGTTTGTTGCATCATCTAAATCACCTCCACCTACTTGCAACTTTCTGCGAATGATTATAACACAGAGCACTGTTGGAAACAAACGCACATTGAAAAAACTGCGCGAACGCGAAACACACGCACCCCGACAACGGCGGGGCGGCTGGCAATCGGAAGGTGCTTGCAATTCGTCCGCCGTTGTCGGGGTGCTACTGCGTTCAAGCGCGAGCGGCATCCCATCCAGTCGCGCACAGATTTGCGCAATGGATGCCTTGTTCGCATCCGTCAACTCAAAGTCGGGGCTTGCGGCACGCGCGCGCTCGGTGAACAATCGAATCGCTTCGAATTGCGCGAATGATTCGAGCGGCGGCAATTGGCGAACATTCGGAAGCGCGCGCGACGGCACGCGAAACGTGGTCTCGCCCGCAATGTTCAGTCCATCGCGGCTCGTCGCCAGAATTTTCAGATCGGGGCAATGGGTCAAAAGCGACTCAGCTAACTGTGCGCACGCGTGAATCAAATGCTCGCAGTATCCAACACGAGGAGTAGGTTTTTCTCGCGGAGGAAATTCTTGAGGAGGTCAATCGGCATGGGGGACGCGCGTTCGCGATCTCTTTCGCGCGACCGATGAAACGGGTCAACAGAATAGGCAAACTACTAATCGGCACGCTTTGCCCCCTAGGTCTGTCGCGCGATGCGTGACAGTATTATGCTTGGCGTAGTCGCATCTGCGCGAGCGCGTCCTGGCACGCGCGGCGAATCACATCAGTTCGTTCCGTCTGCGCGAGTTCGACGAGGAGCGGCTCGAACGCGCGGTCGCCGAGTTGACCGAGCGCGAGCACACAATCCCAGCGCACAAAAATCGCGTGCTCGCGCGCGAGCGCATCGGCAAGATCGCGCGCCGCGGTCGGCTCGCCCAAGTTGCCGAGCGCGATCGCGCACACATGGCGCACGCCGGGATCAACATCGTGCCACAACGCTTCGACGAGCGGAGACACAACCATGCGCGTACCGATTTTGCCGAGCGCAACCGCGGCTTGTTGCCGCACCAACGCGACGCGCTCGTGATGCAGAACGTGCCATAACGGTTCGAGCGCGGCAAGCTCGCGCCGCCGCCGCAAGGCGTACGCGGCAGACCAGCGCGTGGTCGAATCCGCGCCGCGCAACAATTGCTCGACGATGAAATCGAATGAGCGATGCCGCATCGTCCGCGGTACCGGCAGTTTCACATCGTCCCGCACCACTGCCGTAAACGCGCGCGGACGAAATGGGGCGAGCCATCGCCGCACGAAACCTGGCTCGGCGCGAACCGATTCGTTGACGAAATTCGCTGGGCGATGTCGCGCGCAATAACCGGTCCCATTCATGGGCAACGCCGCGCAACGGCGACGTTCGTCGGTCAATCCTAAACAACGCGTCATTTGCATTTCGGAAATCCGTGCGCGGATGATACCACACGCGTCCATTCGTTGCAATGCGTCAAGTTGATTTCTCAAAGAGATATGCTATACTTGGCGCAACCAACATCCAACTTGATCATTCAAAGGGGAAGCAAGAGGATGTCTCAACTCCACGCCCGGCTCTGTCAAATCAATCATTTATCGCGATAAACCAAAGCACCTTTCGTGTGCCCTGAATGCACGCGGCACGATAGGTGCTTTAACTTTTCCAAAACCCAATCCAGAGGAGGAGGATCGTGTTCGATTTTCTCAAGGGCGGCAAGGCTTACCAGACCATCACGCTCGCGCGCCCGCAGGCAACGTTTTCTTTCGGCGAGACGGTCCACGGCACACTCACCGTCGAAAGTCAAAACGAAATCAAATTCCAAGAAGGGCGCATCGCGTTGGTCTGCAAAGAAGAATATCAATATCGGTACGAAAGTCGCTCGACCGACTCGGATGGGAATACCGAAACGAGCGAGGAGACTTTGTGGACCTCGGAAGAAAAGCCAGTTGCCACGGTCGTGTTGCTCAAAGCCGGCACGCTGCGCGCGAACACGAA
This sequence comes from Chloroflexota bacterium, assembly GCA_016219275.1. Lineage (NCBI taxonomy): Bacteria > Bacillati > Chloroflexota > Chloroflexota bacterium. Next base: position 11,292 of record JACRBM010000067.1, on the reverse strand, counting down.
ACAGACTTTCGAATTTGATTTGGCGATTCCAACGAACGCGCCGCCGACGATGTCGGATGGGCGAATCCTCCGGCTCAAGTGGTTGGTGCGCGCGACGCTTGACCGCAAGATGGCTTCGGACTTGAACGAAGAGGTCGAGATTCTCGTCGCGGCAAAACCGAATCAACCCAATACTGCCGGCGAGTTTGGCTACTCGAATGAATCGAACGAGGCGGAACTCGCGCTCGCGTTGCCTGGACATCACTGGGCGATGGGCGCAACGGTCGCCGGCACGTTCATCGTGCGCCCGCAGAAAAATTTCGACGTGACCCAAGTCCGCATCCAAGCCATCCGCAAAGAATTTGTTCCGCGCGACCAGGGCAACACGTTCGTCGAAGAAGCCACGATCAAGCTCGCTGGCGCAACGAAACTCGCGGCGGGGCAAACACTGACGTATCCTTTTCAAATCACACTTCCCACTCCACGCCCGCCTACGGGACACACCGCGCATGGCGAAGTGAGTTGGGCGATCAAAGGAGTTTTGGCGCGGCGTCTGCGCGGGGATACGACGGTAGACGAGACCATCTGGGTCTATAACTTTCTGCCCGCGCAATAACGATTAGCTCTCAATAATCACGACATCGTGCGCGTTTTATCTTAAATTTCTAACCGGGGAAGTACTCACGACATCGTGCGCGATTTCGACGAAAGGCTGGTAGCAGGGTACACACGGATTCCTTCAAACGGAACTGGCGGGTCTTGAGCAACCGCCAATCCGCATCGGTATCTGCTTGATGCCAAATCGTCAGGGTTTGCTTGGCCGTGTTGATCGTGGTGCGTACGTATTCGCCCATCCATTTTTTACCCACGTCCCAGGTTTCGTTTAACAACTCAATCTGTCCAGCAGGTTCCACTTTGCGCATGAAATGCAACCGCCCTGCGGTAATCGGCAAGCGGCCCTCAGGAATCAGGCACGCGAGGGCGAGCGTCAATCGTACCACGTGCGCGCCGCGTCGCATCTCGGCGGGAGTCCGCCCATCCAAGATGGGTGGTTCATAGATCGTGTGATACCAGCGTTCAAAGATCGGCGCTTCGGCTTGAACATGTTTACAATTGCGGAACTCTTGTTTGTCCCAGAACCCGCCCGTCCATAAACTGTGAAAGGTCTCAATTTGGTAGTTGCGCTCGGCTTCGTAATACGGCGTGAAGAATGGCTCGATGCCGCAAAACAAACATAACCGGACGACCCGACCCAGGATATGCGGATGCGTATGCCCACCGCAGAAGGCGCCTTCATTATCCAATTGCTCTATCTGCGGAAGCCCTAACTTGCTCCACGTTGCTACGAGATGCTCGCAGATGATCGGACTCGATTTGGTGAGATGCTGGGACAGAGAGACCGCATGACTGTAGTGGTCAATCGTGTGCAAGTTCTCGATTTTTTCGCCGCCGCGAATATGCCGCGTGATGATGTCGGTCGCATGAATCGCGTTGACCTCCCAGGCGATGGGCCACGGATAATACGCCGAGTCGCTACCGTTCCCGATAGGATGCGTCAGTCCATGTGTTTGCAAGATGCGTTGAATCGTGGCGAGACTGGGCGGCGGAATGCCCAAGGTCTCGAGACGCGCCTGAATCACGCGCGGTCCGATCAATCCGTATTTTGTTTCCAAGGTTGCGGCGGCTTCGAATGTTTTTCGCACGGAAACAACGGCGCACACAACTGCGTCGGGAATTTGGTGTGGTGAATGGTGCGGCGCACGCGAGCGATCCGCAAAATCGATCCGAGGATCCTGTTCAAATTCCGCTCGCCATTTGTCGAACCAACGGCGACTTTGACCGAGATCGGCACAAATATCACGACGGGATTCGCCTGCCAAGTGACGCCGGATGGCTTCGCGTCGCACGGCTTGTTCGGTGTGCAATTTGTCCATATCTCCTCCTTGTGGGAGGAATTATGTGCAAATCGCGCACGATGTCGTGAGTACATTCGGTTGTTAGAGTGCGTATGATGTCGTGAGTACAAAACAGCGCACGATGTCGTGATTATGGAGAATTAGCGCAAAGGAAGAATCGCTTTGGTCATTCAAACTCTGGTCAAGCCCGGCGAATATCGCGATTCGGTCGCGTTGATGTTGCTCGCGCGCGAGGTGGGCGCGCTGCCCGGCGTAAATGATGTCTCGGTCGTGATGGGCACGCCGGCAAACAAAGCCGTTCTGCAACATGCCGGTCTGCTGACGAAGGATGCCGACGCGGCATCGCCGAACGATTTGCTGATCGCGGTGCAAGCGCAAGACGATGCGGCGGCGCGCGCCGCGCTCGCTCAGGCGCAAGCACTGCTCGCGCAAAAAGCCGCGTCGTCGTCAGCGCAAGGCGCAGCGCGACCCAGGACGATACGCGGCGCGATTCGCGCGACACCCGGCGCGAACGTCGCGGTTGTTGCCGTCGCGGGACAGTACGCGGCGGCGCAGGCATGGGACGCGTTGCGCGCCGGTTTGGACGTGTTGCTCTTCAGCGATCACGTTTCACTCGAAGATGAAATCACGCTCAAAGAGTACGCGCGCGAACATGGCTTGTTGTTGATGGGACCAGGCGCGGGCACCGCGCTGCTCGACGGCGTCGGGCTGGGTTTTGCGAACGCCGTACCGCGCGGCGATATTGGGATCGTCGCGGCGGCGGGCACGGGACTGCAAGAAGTGAGCACGCTCATCGCCAAAGCCGGGCTGGGCATCACGCAAGGCATCGGCGTCGGCGGACGCGATGTGAGCGAACAAGTCGGCGGCATCATGTTGCTCGAAGGACTGAAGCGACTCCAAGCCGACCCAGACACGCGCGTGATTGTGGTCGTCTCGAAATTGCCTTCGCGAGTAGTCGCGGAAAAAATCGTGACCCAGGTCGCACAATCGTCCAAGCCGACAGTGCTGGCGCTGATGACGACTTTCGACTTTCGACTTTCGATTTCTGAATTCGAAATTCGAAAGTCGGAAGTCGCATTTGATTTACGCGAAGCGGCAACGATAGCAATTGCGTTATCGCGCGGCGAGAGCGTGGACGCAACACGCAAGAAACTCGCGGCAGAAGATCGCGCGCTCGCACTCAAGGCGCGCGCGTTGCGGCGCAAGTTGAACGCGCGGCAAAAATTCGCGCGCGGGTTGTACTCCGGCGGGACACTGTGCGAGGAAACGATGCGAATTTGGCAAGCGACGCTCGGCGGCATTTGGTCGAACGCGCCGCTCGATCCCAGGTTTCAATTGCCCGACTCGAACGCGAGCAAAGCGCACAGCGTCATTGATCTCGGCGAAGAAGAATTCACGATCGGTCGCCCGCACCCGATGATTGACAACACGCTTCGTGTTAAACGCATTTTGCAAGAAGCACGCGATCCGCGCGTTGCCATTATCGCGCTCGATGTCGTCATCGGCTATGGCGCGCATCCCGACCCAGCCTCCGAACTAGGCGCGGCGATCCGCGAGGCGAAGCACATCGCAGCGAAGAAAAAACGCGAATTGATTTTTGTCGCGTCCGTCACGGGCACAGAAAACGATCCGCAGAATTTATCGCGGCAAACGGACGCGTTGAAAAAAGCCGGGGCGATTGTGTTGAAGAGCAATGCGGCGGTTGCCAAGTTGGTTAGTTGGGTGGTTGGGTAGTTTGATAGTTGGGTGGTTGGATCGTTGAATCGTTGGATGGTTGGATCGTTGAATCGTTGGATGGTTGAACCCCGACGGTCAAACCAATCAAGTTGTGGAGAGTGAACTGTGGACGACATTACGAACGGACGACATTTTCTAAAATCAGACCGGTGGGTCGAATTTCGTGGAGCCAAGACGGATCAGAAAAGCGGTGTGCCATTTCCGCCGTTGGAAAAACCGTACTCCGCGAACGCGAAACTGATTGACCTGCTCGCGCCCGATCAGTTCACGCTCGGCAAGATTACACTGATTGACGCGATCAATCAACGCAAGAGTCGTCGCAAATTCAGCGATGAATTCCTCACGCTTGACGAACTCGCGTTTTTGTTGTGGACAACCCAGGGCGTCAAAGAAATTGTCAAGGACGGCTTTGCGACGAAACGCACCGTGCCATCCGGCGGCGCGCGGCATTCGTTCGAAACGTACTTGTGCGTCGAGCGCGTCACCGGACTCGCGCCGGGAATGTATCGTTATCTGCCTATCGAACACAAGTTGATTCTTTTGCGTGACGATCCTGGGTTGTACCAAAAAGCGAACGAAGCGACGAACGAGCAGAATTACAACGGTGCGGTGATTTTCATCTGGACGACGATTCCGTACCGCACCGAGTGGCGTTATAGTTTTGTCGCGTCCAAGCTCATCGCGATTGACGCGGGGCACGTGTGCCAAAATTTGTATCTCGCGTGCGAGGCGATTGGTTGTGGGACGTGCGCCATCGGTGCGTACCATCAAGAAAAGATGGACGCGTTTCTCGGTGTGGATGGCAAGGACGAGTTCACGATCTATTGCGCGCCAGTTGGCAAAGTGCAATAGTGCGAAAGTTCGTTAGTGCGATAGTTGAATACTATCGCACCATTGCACTATCGCACTTGAGGATTGAATGACAACCACATTGAAAGTAATCAACATCGGTTTACAAACTTTTGCCGAGAGCATTCGCGCGCAAGGCGTCGAGGTCGTGGACGTGGATTTTCGTCCGTCGCCGTACGACGCGCCGCGACTCTCCTTCACAAAAACCGGGATTGACATCGAAGCCGCGAACGCGGAAGCGGTGCGCCGCATCGCGTCCGGCAAAGCGGTGCTCGTCGGACTCGGCATCGCGCGCGACGTCGTCCCAGGCATGCGCGAGAAAATGATTCTGCATGCGGGTCCACCGATTGGCTGGGATCGCATGTGCGGTCCGGTGCGCGGCGCGGTCATCGGCGCGTGTTTGTACGAGGGCTGGGCGCAATCGCCGGACGAGGCATCCCAGCTTGCGGCGAGCGGTGCGCTCACCTTCGAGCCGTGTCATCATCATCACGCGGTCGGACCGATGGCGGGCGTCGTGTCGCCTTCGATGCCAGTGTGGATCATCGAGAACGCCGCGCGCGAAGCGAATAGTCGCGCGTTCTGCACGCTCAACGAAGGACTGGGCAAGGTCTTGCGCTTTGGCGCGTTCGCACCCGAAGTCATCGCGAAATTAAAATGGATGGAAACCGTTTTGTATCCCGCGCTCGATCAAGCCGTGCGTTCGATTGACGGTGGCATTGACATCAAGAACTTGATCGCGCAGGCGTTGTACATGGGCGACGAATGCCACAATCGCAACAAAGCCGGCACGTCCTTGTTCTTGCGCACGATTGCGCCCGCGCTCGCCCGCACGTGCGATGATCGCGAAACCATCGCGCGTATCATCGCGTTCATTGATTCGAACGATCACTTTTTCCTCAATCTATCGATGCCTGCTGCAAAAGCGTTGACCGAACCCGCCGAAGCAATCCCAGGTTCAACAATCGTTACGACGATGGCGCGCAACGGAACTGATTTTGGCATTCGCATCGCGGGCATGCCGGGAAAGTGGTTCACCGCACCGGCGGGGCAAGTCAAGGGGTTGTACTTTCCGGGATTCTCGGAAGCCGACGCGAACCCGGACATGGGCGACAGCACGATCACGGAAACGGCTGGCTTTGGCGGCATGGCGATGGCGGGCGCGCCGGCGATTGTGAAATTCGTCGGCGGCGTGCCGCAAGACGCAATTGACGCGACGCTCGAAATGTACGATATTTGCGCGAGCGAGCACGACACGTTCCTGATCCCCGCGCTCAACTTTCGCGGCGCGCCGCTCGGCATTGACGTGCGCCGTGTCGTCGAGACCGGCATCGCGCCGCGCCTCAACACCGGCATCGCGCACAAAGAACCTGGGATCGGGCAAGTCGGCGCAGGTTTGTTGCGCGCGCCGATGGATTGTTTCGTGCAAGCGTTTGAGATAGTGCGTAATTGGTAATTGGTAAATGGACCTTTCATCGTTGATTCGCTTTTTGGGCGAGACGCTCGGCGCGGTCATCACCGAGCAAGAATCCCCCGCGATCTTTGAAACCGAAGAGCGCATCCGCGCGCTCGCCAAAGCGCGCCGCGCCGACGACGCGGTCGCCGCGACGCAACTCGCCGCCGCGGTTGCCGCGCTGACGCCGGATTCCGCGCGCGCGGTCGCGTCCGCATTCACGCTGTACTTTGATCTCGCGAATCTCGCCGAAGAAGCCGCGCGCGTGCACGCCCTCCGCGCGCGCGAACGCGAACTCGATCCCGCGCCGATCGGCGAATCCATCGCGGACGCGATTGGCGCGCTCGTACGCGCGGGTGTGACCCAGGATCAGATGGCGGATTTGTTGCGCCGTTTGAAAATCGAACTCGTCTTGACCGCGCATCCGACCGAAGCGAAACGCCGCACGATCCTTTCTAAAATTGATCGCCTGTCGCAAGCGGTACGGTCGTTGTACGAAACCGATCCACTGCCGCGCGAACGCGCCGACATCAACAACGCGATTGCCGACGAGATTACCGGGCTGTGGCTCACGCGCCGCGCGCGCACCGAACGCCCCAGCGTGACCGATGAAATTCGCACCGGCTTGTATTTTGTGGACCGCATATTCTGGGACGCACTGCCGCGCATGGATGCCGATCTCGAACGCGCACTCGCGCAACACTATCCTGGGTTGGACGCGCCGGCAACCTGGCTCACGATCGGTTCGTGGATGGGCGGCGACCGCGATGGCAATCCGAACGTCACGACGCCGGTCACCGCCGAAACGTTGCGTCTGCGTCGCGGTCTCGCGATCGAAAAACATCGCGCGGCATTGCAAGACCTGGCGCGGCGCATCACCGTGGACGCGCAACGCGTCGCGATGCCACCTGCACTCGCCGCATGGCTCACCGCGCGCCGACCCTTTCCGCAACACGCCGCGTTCGTCGAGACGCGTTACGCGAACGAACCGTACCGTTTGATCTTGTCACTCCTCGCGTTGGATTTGGAAGAGGCGTCGCGCGGCGATATGGCAGCGCGTTTGCTAGACGATCAACCGCACGCGGCGCGGCTTCACCTGAACGATTTGACGCAACCGCTCGATCTCATCATGCGCGCGTTGCCGCCGCGCCTCGCGCGCGATCAAATCAAAACGGTGCGCCGCCAACTCGACATCTTTGGCTTGCATGCGATGCGGCTCGACTTGCGCGAAGAATCCACGCGGCTCAACGCGACGGTCGGCGAAATTTTGCGCGCGTTGAAAATCGCGCCGACGTTCGAGCAGGACGACGACGCGACGCGCGCGGAAATTCTCACGCGGCTTTTGCGCGAACAACCCGAACGCCCGGCAACGCTCGCGAAAAATCCTGGCGTCACCGCCGATACGTCCGAGACCTGGTCGCTCTTGCGTTTGATCGCGCGCGCGCAACAAATTTACGGACGCGAATTGTTCGGCGCGTTCATCATCTCGATGACGCACGACGTCGCGGATGTGCTCGCCGTGTTGTTGCTCGCGCAGTGGGCAGGGTGCGCGCACAGTTTGCCCATCGCGCCGCTCTTTGAAACGCTCGCCGATCTGCAAGCCGCGCCCAACATTCTCGCCGATCTGTTCGCGCGCGACGTGTATCGCGCGCATCTCGCAACATGCGGCAACGAACAGATGGTGATGATCGGATATTCCGACAGCAACAAGGACGGCGGATTTCTCGCGGCGAACTGGGCATTGTACGAGGCGCAAGAAAATATCGCGCACACGTGTCGCGCGCACGGCGTCGAGTTGATGTTGTTTCACGGGCGCGGCGGAACGGTCGCGCGCGGCGGCGGTCCGGCGAATCGCGCGATTCGCGCGCAACCAAACGGCACGGTGAATGGTCGCTTTCGTTTGACCGAGCAAGGCGAAACGATTGCGTCGCGGTATGCCGATCCCGATCTCGCGCATCGGCACCTGGAACAAATCGCGAGCGCGGTGATTTTGGCGAGTATGCCGCAAACGTCCGCGCACACGGTGCGCCCGGCGTGGCGCGACGCGCTGGCGCAGATGGCACGCGGCGCGCAAACGACGTACCGCGCGTTGGTGTACGACACACCGGGTTTTCCCGAGTACTGGCGCGCGGCGACGCCGCTCGAAGAAATCGCGGATTTGTCCATCGGTTCGCGTCCCGCATCGCGGCGCGGTCCGGCGACGACGCTGCAACAGATTCGCGCGATCCCCTGGGTCTTTTCGTGGATGCAAGCGCGTTTCAATTTGCCGAGTTGGTACGGGCTGGGTTCCGCGCTCGCGACGCAACCGCTCGCGTTGTTGCAAGAGATGCACGGCGAGTGGAATTTTCTGCGTGCCCTGCTCGACAATGCCGAGATGTCGTTGCTCAAGGCAGACATGGACATCGCCGCGCTCTATTCGGCGCTCGTGCCGGATCGAAAATTAGCTGACGATATATTCGCGCGCATCTGCGCCGAGTACGCGCGCACGCGCGAGATGGTGCTTGCAATCACCGGGCATCGCGAGTTGATGGATGCGGACGCGGTGATTCAAACGTCGGTGCATTTGCGAAATCCGTACGTGGACCCGTTGAACTATATTCAAATCGAAATGTTGCGCCGCTTGCGCGCATTGCCGGATCGCACGAATGGCGAAGCGCAAACGTTGCGGCAGGTGATTCAGATTACGATCAACGGGATTGCGGCGGGATTGAGGAATACGGGTTGATGGCGGATGGCGAATGGCATATTGCGGATGGCGTGATGCGTGATGCGTAAATCGTAAAATGTGATGCGAATTGCGCGAGAGGTGAGCGATGAATAAACTTCACAAGGAAATTTTTTCAGCGATTGAACAGCGCGCCAAGGAAACGAATACGCCGTCGCAACACGGCAATCGGTACGTCGGCACATCGAAGCCGATGTTCTCGATTCGCGCGGCGATGGTCGGCGAAATGTTTCGCGAGTTCAAAAAGCGGCACACCGATTTATCGCAAGCCGAATTTGTCGCGTTGTTGGATTCGCTCGCGCGCGGCAAAACGTACAACGAATTTATCGCGGTCGGCGTTTTGCTCGGCGCGTATCCCGATTTGCGCGCCGCTCTCGATCCGCGCGACCTGGATCGCTGGCTGGAACGCGCGCAGGGCTGGGCAGAAGTGGATGTGTTCTGCAACAACTTTGGCGCGGACGAAATGTTGAACAATTGGAAAACGTGGAAGAGCGTGTTGACCGCGTTCACGCGCGATGCGAACGTTCACAAACGTCGCGCGAGTTTGGTTTTACTCGTCGTGCCGGTGCGCGAGTCGGACGATGCGCGTTTGGCGAAACTTGCGTTGGCGAATGTGGACAAGCTCAAGCACGAGAAGGACATTCTCATCACCAAAGCCGTGTCGTGGATTTTGCGCTCGCTCATCAAACATCATCGCGCGGAGGTGGAAGCGTACTTGGCGGCGAACGCGGATACTCTGCCGAAAATTGCGATTCGTGAGACGCGGGTCAAGTTGGAGACGGGGACGAAGGCGGGGAAGACGAGAAGCGTAAAACGTGATGCGTGATGCGTTGTGCGTGGCGCGTGATTTGCGTCAAGTTTGGGTAAGGAGGAAAAATGGGCGACGCAGAAAAGAAATCCAAAAACCTCTGGACTGACTTGAAAGACTTGCTTGAGAACGCAAACAAACTTGCCGGTTTTGTGGCGATGGTGGTTGCGGCAATTACGTTCGCTTCAGGCAATCGGCTTGTTTCGTACCTTTTCATTTTGATAGCGTGTGTTTCAATTGATTTTTTTCTGTGGCGACTCTTTACCAAACCAATTGTCCCCAAAAGTAACCTACTTATTGTCAGCCACGGACAAAGCAAAACTGTTTCCGTTGACGCTAAACCGCCAATACAACGCCAAGCAAAAGCTTTGTTGTTGATTGCCCTCCTTTCAATCGCTAGCTTGACCTGGATTGGCTACAATGTATGGCAAGATTATGGAAATTGGCAAACCGACACACTTAAAGCCCATGGATATGTTGCACCAACGGCAATTCCGAATGAATTGCTTGTTCTCCTCGCAGACTTTGAACCACGCGGCACAAAAAAATACAGCGTAGAAGAGCGAATACAAACGCAACTAACAATAGCAATCAAAGACGCCAATATTCCCAACGCGCGAATTGCTAGGATGCCAACAGTGAAGACCGAGAGCGATGCTCGCCGAATTGGAACGCTTCACCAAGCCGTGTTTGTGATTTGGGGGTGGTACGATGATGCAGGTTTCAATTCCAAATTTACTATCATTCGCGAGAACAAACAGCCACTACAACAAGCAGAATTAAAAGAGATTCCTGCTGAGCTACGTGATTTTAATTTGTATATTCGTGAGGGATTACCTTCACAGATGTCCTATTTTGCGACCTTTACTATTGGACAACTGTACTATTGGGATAAGCAGTACGATGAATCAATACTTGCTTTTGAAGTGGCACTCGCGAATATTGAACAGAGCAGTAAGGTAAATGGTATTGTGCCGGTTAATGGGATCAGTACCTTGTATTTTTATCGTGGTCGAATTCAACAGACTCAAAAGATGAATCTTGATCAAGCCATTACGGACTACACCAAGGCAATTGAGTTTGATCCGAACTTGGTCGGACCCTACAACAATCGTGGCAATGCCTATACAAATAAAGGTAACTTTGACCAAGCCATCGCGGATTTCACCAAGGCGATTGAGCTTGATCCGAAGAATGCCCTCTTCTGGTACAATCGCGGCACTACTTATAAGGATAAAGGTAACTTAGATAAGGCGATTGCGGATTACACCAAAGCGATTGAACTTGCCCCCAAGTATGCAGGTTTCTACAACAACCGCGGCAATGCCTATACAGATAAAGGTAACTTTGACCAAGCCATCGCGGATTTCACCAAGGCGATTGAGCTTGATCCGAAGAATGCCCTCTTCTGGTACAATCGCGGCACTGCCTATTCCAACCAGGGCAACCTCGACCAAGCCATTGCCGATTCCACCAAGGCGATTGAACTTGACCCCATGTATGCAGGTGCCTACAACAATCGCGGCAATGCCCATTCCGCCAAAGGCAACCTCGACCAAGCCATCGCGGATTACACCAAGGCGATTGAACTTGATCCAAAAGGTGCAACTGCCTACTCCAATCGTGGCAATGTCTACCTCCATGATGGCAATCTTGACCAAGCCATCGCGGATTACACCAAAGCAATTGAACTCAACCCGAAATATGCGCCTGCCTACTACAACCGCGGCAATGCCTATACAGATAAAGGTAACTTTGACCAAGCCATCGCGGATTACACCAAAGCGATTGAACTTGCCCCCAAGTATGCTAACGCCTACTACAATCG